>DATKWM010000145.1:0-6031 GCA_035529575.1 Desulfatiglandales bacterium | reverse complement strand
ATGGTAACTTTAAGAATCAGAACGATCAGGAAGAAAGCATTTCTCTGGCATGTGCAAGGGTCTTTTCGGATATCGTTCTGCCCCCAAGAAGTCTGGCAATCTCATTGATCCTGCTTTCCCTGTCTAACAAGGAAATAAAGGATCGGGTTCTGCCTTTACTCACTCTTTTTTCAACCAAGAAATGTTTCTCTCCGCAGGAGGCTATCTGAGGGAGATGAGTAATTCCTAAAATCTGATGGTAATTGGCAAGTGATCGTAACTTTTCACCAACAACTGCAGCCGTAGCACCCCCAATACCAGCATCAATCTCATCAAAGACAAGGGTTTCTACCAAACCAGATCGAGCCAATATAGTCTTTAGCGCAAGCATAATCCTGGACAGCTCACCTCCTGAGGCGATCTTTGCTAATGGTCTTAAATCTTCACCCACATTTGGTGATATCATAAACTCCACCACATCTAATCCGTCAGCAGTAAGGGTAGAGTCAACCATATCTGCTGAAATACTATCACCACCTGATTCATTGGTGATAAATTTGATTTGAAATCTCGTCCCAGCCATATCTAATAGATGCAACTCCTCTTCAACCTTTTTTTCAAATTCTTTTGCTATTTCATGCCTTTTTAAAGAAAGTTCGGTGGCCTGGTTCAGTAAATGCTCCCCTTTTTCCTCAATCTGGGTCTCAAACCTTTTGAGCTCCTCCTTCTTCTGTGTTAATTGATACTCCTTTTGAGAAAGCTCTTCTTTAAAAGATACTATGCTCTCAATGGAAGAGCCGTATTTCTTTTTCAATCGCTTGATTAACTGCAACCTCTCTTCAACCTCTTCCAGCCTTTTTGGATCGTCCTTTAGCTGAGAGTAAAAATCTCGCAACTCCAGGGCCACATCCTCCAACTGAGCCTGGGCAGATTCCAATTGCTTCTTAAAATGTTCCAGACGATGGTCAATAGTAACGCCCTTATCCATATTTTTTGCGAGCACGCTCAAGATAGATAACACAGATTCATCCTTTTCATAAAGGGCCTGATAGCCATTAAAAGCTATATCAATTAATCTCTCAACATGTATAAGCTGGCTCTTTTCAGCCTCAAGCTCGGCGTCCTCACCTGGAACAAGTTGTGCCTCTTCAATCTCCTTTATCTGAAATTGGGTAAGCTCTCGCCTCTCGGTTTCCTCTTTTAAATGGGCTTTTAGGCTTTCTGTTTTTTCCTTAAGAGAGTAATAATCATGGTAAAGCTCATTGAGGACAATCCTGTCCTTCGTGAGACCACCAAAATCATCCAAGATAAAGAGGTGACTATCAGGCTTGAGCAGGAGCTGGTGCTCATTCTGCCCGGAGACACTTATCAGATGAGGTCCAATTTTAGAGATCATCTGGAGCGTAGCCAGAGTGCCATTGATCCATGCTTTGCTTTTGCCCTGCTTAGATATAGTCCGTTTTATCAGCAGCTCACCATTAAAGGGTATGCCCATTTCCTTTAAAACACTGGAAAGAGGAGACTGTAAAGGCAGGTGAAAAAGTGCCTCAACTACTGCCTTATTAGCACCGGTTCGTATAAGATCAGGTGATGCCCGCCCCCCTAAAATCAGATTAGCAGCATTGATAATAATTGATTTTCCTGCACCAGTCTCTCCAGAGAGGATATTCAACCCTCCTGAAAAGCTGGTCGATAAGGAATCTATAATAGCAAAATCAGTAATGACAAGTTGAGCAAGCATAAATCAGATTTGTCCCCACGTTACCCTGATTACCTCTTGATAGGTCGTCTCGCCATCGAGCATCTTTTTAATAGCATTTTCCCTGAGTGTAACCATGCCCTCATTGCAGGCAGCTTGCCTAATCATATCGGCACTTCCTTCCTGCGCAATAATATCCTTTATTGGCTCTGTAACGGATAAAACCTCAAAAATACCAACTCTCCCCAAATAGCCGGTTCCCCTGCATTTTATACAGCCATTACCCCTTTTTAGCCTGATCATCCCTGTTGTGTCTGCCTCAATACCCATAGCCATAAGATCGTCGGCACTAATTTCAAAGCTCTCGCTACAGTAAGGGCATATCTTTCGCAAAAGGCGCTGAGCCAAAACGCCGGTCAAGGTAGCATGTATAAGAAAGCTGGGAACACCTATATCCACCAGGCGGGTAACGGCCAAAGGGGCATCGTTCGTATGGAGGGTGGAGAGAACTAAGTGCCCTGTCAAGGTTGCTTGAATTGCATTCTGGGCTGTCTCCAGGTCTCTCATCTCTCCGATCATGATTATATCAGGGTCCTGCCGTAATATATTCCTCAAAATGTTTGCAAATGTTATATCTGTACTTGGTTGCACTGCTATCTGATTGAAATCTTCATGAACCATCTCAATGGGATCTTCCACAGTGGTAATGTTTTTTTCCTCAGTAGATAAATTTCTTAGTGTAGAATAAAGTGTGGTGGATTTTCCACTACCGGTGGGGCCACATACCAGAACAAGACCGTGGGGAAAATTAATAAACTGCTGGTAACGCACTAGATCCATTGATGTCATTCCGAGCTGACCTACGTCCTGGAAGAGGATATCTGGATCCAGTATCCTCATAACGGTCTTCTCACCAAAGGCTGTGGGGATAGTTGAGACTCGAATCTCTGCCTCAACCCCTTGGCCCCTGTCAATCTTTATTCTGCCATCCTGCGGACGTCTTTTTTCTGCCATGTCAAGGCGAGAAAGGGCCTTAATCCTTGAGATCATAGCCCCATGAACAGTTTTTGGTAACTTATAGATGGAATGCAAGACACCATCGATCCTCAGTCTCACCAAACTGGTATTCCTCTTTGGTTCAATATGAATATCGCTGGCCCTTTGATCAAAAGCATAGTTAAAGAGGTGGTCAACAGCATTTACAATGTGTCTATCATCTGATGGAAGATCTTTTACTTCCCGAAGCCTTACATACTGTTCCAGGTTACCGAGGTCAATAGAGGGATACGAAAACTGCTCCTCGGCTGCGGCAATGGATTTTCTGAAACCATAAAATTCATCTATGAGTTTTATAATATCGGATTTGCTTGAAACAACTGGTTTGACTTTTAGATGACTCACTCTGCTTATATCCTCCATGACCTCAAGATTATGAGGATTTGGTGTAGCTACAGTAAGCCAACCATCTTTCACAGCTACAGGTAAAACGAGATGCTTCATGGCAAATGTTCTGGGAATGGTCGTTGTTACAAGCTTCAGATCAAGTTTGAGCGGATCTATCTTCTTGTACTCTATTTTCCATTCCTCAGCCAGTGCCTGGAAAATAGATTCCTCATCAAGTTCTCTGGCTGGATCATCTTCACGATCGAGTTTTAAAAAAGAAATAATATCAGTGATGTTTACAGGATTAATTATTCTCGAAGAAGAGCCCCCTGATGCATCTTTGATAACCTGGAGTTTCTCTAACTTCTTTTGGAGAGTATCCTTTTTGTTGAAAATCTCCTGCCTTTGTTTCTTTGATATAAGACCCCTCTTTAAAAGGATCCGACAAACATTTTCCGCTGACAGTGGAGACATAGAGTTTTTTGTCATAATGCTAATGGCCTCTCATGTTATTTTATAAAAGTATCATTTCCTGCTTCCTCAATCAAAACTTTTTTGTCTATTTATTCCTTTCGCAAAGAGAGCCTGGGCTAAAACCAAATCATCACACGTATCTATCCCCATAACCTCTTGCTCTTCGTCAACGAGGCTAAAGCCAACCTTACGCCCATCATTGCTCATCAACTCAACCAAATCAGTAATAAAATACTCGTCGACAACAATCATTCGGCCATCTCTTTCTTTTTCTACCTGATGAGGTCTCTTCTTTAATTTCTTCAGATAGGTAAGCAAGACCGATCTCCTGGCTGCATATATGCCTGAGTTAAAAACCTCAAAACGACGTTGCATCTCCATTGGATACTCCTTCCAATATTTCCACTCAGTGATCCTTTGAACCTTTTCATTTTCTATCTCTACAATGCCGTATTGAGCTCTATCTTTTGGTGTAAAGCCTAAAACAATAAAATCTTGATCTTTACAATGGTGTATAAGGGTATGATATGTAGTCTCCATTACAAACGGAATATCCCCCATAGTTATGATACAATATTCTTGATCTGTGTGCTCCAAAAATTCCTGGGCTGCAATAAGAGCACCCCCTGTTCCATTGGGGATGGGTTGATCACAGTAAAAAACACCAAGATTATGAGTTGCCTTTATAATTTCTTCTTTTTTGTGGTGTATCACCAAAGTCTTTGGCCCTTTTGGAAGATTCCTCACAATTTCAAAAATGATAGGGTATTCTCCCTCAAAGGGATCTGATCCAGGTAGTAATGGAAGCAATATTTTGTTACCAGAAAAACCCTTCATTCTGCTTCCATAGCCAGCAGCAAATATAATAGAAGCAGCGTGTACTTCTCCTATCATAGTTTCTATATCCTCCTCTTATTCGGAAATGTTGGTTAAAAGTCGACCGCCAAATGCACACTGATTTAGTTTACTGAAATTTAACAATCTGTGCTCTTATTTTATGGCACTATAAGACTTGATAACTCCTCTGGGATAAAATTCAATTTAGAAAATATCTTATTCTCGAGTTTATATGTTTCAGATTCAAGCATACGTATCCGATTAATTATTTTTGTATCCAAATTTTTAAAACCATAGCGGTTCCGTAAATCGGTAAATCTCTCTGACAGAGTTACAACTCTGGTATGCATAACCCTCTTATCTGAGTAATTAATAAGCTCCTCTTCAGATATCGACAGAGAGTTTCGTCCTTCGTGCAGCTTAATATGCTCAGCCACGATTTTACCAATCCTCTTAAAACCAAGTTTATGAAGAAGTTCTTTACCAGTTTTGGCATGATCTTGGCGTGTTTCTATGCCTTCCATCTTTGTTATATCATGCAGAAGCGCTGCTGTTTCAATCTCTGCTATGCTAAGATTTTCCCCCTGATTATTAAGCTCATCAGCTAAGAAAACTGCCACCTTACAAACCATCTCACTGTGCTGAATAATGTGATCAGGTACATGATATCTTTTTAACAATGTATAGGATTCATCAACAGAGGGTAGTGTATCTCTCAGCACTGAATTCATAATCTGCTCCCGTCTTTGTTAAATAAGGACATTCATAGTATAATAAATTAGTGTAGTTTTACCAACAAATTACTAGATAAAAAATTCCTGATATGCAAGGGATTAAACAGGGTGCCCTTTCAAGTTCAGATACCAGGCTGTCAAAATAAAAAGTTTGAAGTTTTGATTAATGTAGGTGATCTATAATATATCAATATTACAATATACGTAAATCTGATGGGGCTACTAGGTGTCTATATAAGCTAAGATCTTAACATTTATGTCAAGTTTTTGAATACGTCCAATATAAAATGATATGTTGGTTGCGTAAAATAGTTATCGGTTGCGCAGCTCGAATCGGTTAACGTTTAACGTCATACGAAACCAGCAGCGCAACCATAAAACGTTAAGCGAAACCGAAATCGCTTCATATCAAGCAATAGATTATTATTTTCCTCAACTAGTCAGTTTGAGGCAAAGCTTCGCTAGGTATCATAATATTTACCTATTGAGGCCTTCATAGCCAATCCTATCCAAAAGGATTTACAATTTCCAATGTATCTGCAGCAAAGGAACAATGGATTAATCTATTTTCGGCAGCTATATCTTTTACAGGTATTCTATATTTGAATCGCTAATCAATATAACCAGAGAATGCAAATACCATTTAGTTCAGTTAGGAGTATACACCCCATCTGTTCATGTTACGTATAGTAATCATAAGACAGGGGACTTATGGGAGACTTTCTATTTATAGCAGAATACTGAATTCTTTAAAGCAAAAGCGGTACCACAAGATATGGGAACTCTGACAGAAAAAGCGGAACTATTTTTCTTCTGACATTTTGGGCAGACAAGAGAATCAACCTCATAGATTTTTTGTATCAATGGTTCCCAGTTCTTTTTGTATTCTTTCGTTGGCACTTCAGATTCCAGAATGCAGGGTATC
>DATKWM010000144.1:0-8148 GCA_035529575.1 Desulfatiglandales bacterium | reverse complement strand
AGAACCAATCAGGGCCAAGCCCAGGAGAAAATCCAGGGCACGGGCAGCTTCTGAAGAGCAATGGATTTATATGGCTTCAGCAGCTTAGAGGGGACATTTTCATTGCGCAGTTAAGGGGACATATTGACTAAGCTTAAACAGGTTTCGTTTGGTAGTCATAAGTTTTTCAGCATTTAAATTGTTACCAATCATAGCAGAATTTGATGCTCTGTTGAATCTTTCTATTGCATATGGTAACCTTAAACACTTTTAAGGCTCTAGTGACATTTCTCATTACTCGATACCTTTGTACGTATTGGGTTGTCTGGGTTGTATTTCATGAAAAACTAACCCTGGATACCCCGTGCGGAAGCACGGGGAGGAAAGGGTTACCTTTCTTTAGCAATTTAATATAATATACTGCATGACCATCAAACGAATGAGCCATGCAGTTTACGACACAAGATACCATCTTGTGTGGGCACCCAAATATCGCAAGTGGATACTGAAAGAAAAGCTGCGAGATACGGTTAAGGGGCTCTTTAAAGAGATACTGAAAGCACGAGACTGTGAAGTTGAGGAAATGGAAATAGCAGAAGATCATGTCCATATATTTGCATCTATACCACCCAGATATTCTGTTGGTCAGATGGTGAGAGTTCTCAAAAGCGTTAGCGCAAAAGAGATCTTTCTTAGATATCCAGAGGTAAAGAGAGAACTGTGGGGTGGAGAATTTTGGGAAGATGGATATTTTTTCAGAACCGTTGGAGACAAAGTGACAAGTGAAACCATAAAGAAATATATAAAATATCATAGACATGAAGAAAAAACTCCTAAGCAGTTAGAATTAGACTTTTAATGCCCCGTGCGGAAGCACGGGGTTATTTACTCCTGGGTGATGCCCATACATGCAGTTAATCAAGTGGATTTTGAAATGGAGACACCTGAAATAGATTGTAAGGCACAAAAGACCAAAGGGCTTGGACCTAAGGTTAGAAGCTTCAAAATCATAGATCATAAGATTGATGAGGACTAAGGAAGATTTCATAGAATGGTTTTACGTATCCCTAGGAGATAGCCCATAATAGATATGGTCACATGCAGCACAATGGTGATAAGGAAGGACCATAAGATCAACAATAAAGAAGGCTTGATAAGGAAGAAAAAAAATACCCACATGCCTATGGTCAGGTCCACCTGATCAAACAAGAAAAAAGCGACCCCCAAAATCCCTCTCCTTCTTTTGCCAGGAGCAATTTTCAATTGGCGTTTTAAAAAACTATTGAGCAATTCCCCCAATGTCATGCCAATACCGAGGAATATACCTGAAAGATAACGATATTCTTTGTAGTCCAATAAAGGAAGCCACGAAGGAAGATAATCCCTGTTCTGAAGCGAAGCCTGGATCATTGTCCCCAAGGTGCAAAAAGTCAAATTGATCACGAATCCTCTCCATGTCTTATGATCGCCAAAAATCCTATTTTCCTTGAAACTCAGGCCAAGATCAAGTGGCCTTTTGAGCCGGCTCAACCAGTCATATTTAATACAGAATCCTTGGGCCATGGCCACCAGGAGCAACGGAGATCCCAAAAACAGAATCTGGCAAATTATCTCCAGTACACAACCCATTTAAGAGCCACCTGAAAAAGACCGACATATGACACTCATTGAATCGTTATCAAAATGCCTATTCTGTTAGCTGAAACCCCAAGAAATGATTATTTCCATCTAGATTAACTGTGCGGTAAAGATCGCTCTGAGGATAACTTATGAAACTCAACTCTTATTATGTTTTTTCAGGTCCAGGTCTTAATGAAATTTCCTTTTAGTTTTTCGTAGGGCTTTTTCTTTCCTTATGGCATCCTGTTTATAATAAAATTTATTAGCAACCACAACTGCGGATGCTCTGTTTATTCCGTTGTTTCTGTATATCTTTAATACATCATATAATATGGATCTACTATTTGTAAGATTTCTATACAGCTGAAGATAGCCATCGATAAGTTGGTCTATGGTCATCCGCAGTGGTCGATAAACGACATGGTGGTAATCATAATGCTCCCAGTTTGTATCAATAATTCGTCCCTGCCTCTTCAGTTGGTCATAAAGCCTTGTGTTCGGGTAAGGGGTTAGAATATCGACCATGACCGAATCCAGATTTGAATTATGGTATAATTGATACATGTGACCAAAACTCTCCAGACCATCGCAATCCAGTCCACAGATTAAGTTCCCTTGGATGAACATACCACATTCATGGACGTAGTCGACGATTCGCTTAAGACTTTTTTCTAAATCCGTGGCACCGTGTTTTTTCATTTTTATCGATGGGGTCTCGATTCCCACAATAATCCACTTAATACCTCCTAAAGCCATGAAATTCAGTACTTCCTTATCCCTTAATCGTGAGAGGGTGGTCTCCACCCCAATACTCTTCTCAAGAGGGGCCAATGCTTTCATCAGGTCGATGGTGAACTTTCTGTTTAGGCCGAAAGTGGCGTCACTGAGAAACATTATTTTCCCTTTAGTATGAGCAACCTCATTATGTATTATATTAATGTCCCGTAAGATATAATCTCCCTGCAGATAAGGGCTACAGAAGCTGCAATTATAAGGACAGCCGATTGATGTTGGCACCGAAGGTACCTGATACCACTTCAGGCTTTTAAATGATTCATAGAAATAATCAGGATATCGAAAGCTCTTTTCTTCATCAACGATATAGAGCGTCTTTTGATGGGTCGGGAGAATCTTTCCTTCAGCAATTTTATAGAGGAGATTTTTCCACTGTTCTTGGTTGGTACTGGTAACAATAACATCGCAGTGAGAAGATGCTTCCTTATAAGTGGTCGGGCCACGGAAGTGAGGGCCACCAAGAATTACAATTTTCCCTTTCTTTCGCAGTTTTTCGCTGAGTCGGTAGGCCATAGGGGCTGTCTGGGTGTAGACGCTGATGCCAACTACATCGGCATCACTGGAGAGATTCACTTTATCTCCTTTGCAGATTAGCACCCGAGCTTCCCAGCCAATGGATTCTGCCCATACTTTTAAAACATCCAATACTACTGGATATGCAAAAGAGGTGAAATGAAAATGCTTATAAAGGTAATAAAGCTCGATCTTCATTTACATGCCAGTATTCTCACGCAATCTTGCGGAATGGGAGATAGCAGAGTCATTCTCGAAACATTGGGCATGGAGGAGATCATACCCACCCCGTATCCATATTGTTTGCTTTGATATAGTCGCGGAGAGACTATACATTATTCCAAAGTTCCATAGTCTCCTTTGCATTATTCAGGTATGTTTCAGCCTCGCATTGTTCTAAAATTATGATAGCCTCGGAGAGACAATCCCGAGCCTCATCGATTCTCCCCTTTGACTTGTACAGGAGAGCTAGGTCGAGACAAGCCTGACCATGAAGGCCTTTGGCACCGAACTCTTTGGCACCCTCTATGGTTTTCTTGAAAAGATCTTCGGCCTTACTGTCGGCAAATAGGAGGTTTTTTACAATAAAACCGATGTTTTTAAACACTGAGAGACTGAAGGGCACTCCTTCGGAGATCTGTTGATAGAGTTTTCCCATGGCATACCTTTCTATGGTAAAAGCATATTTTCTTCCTTTTTCTAGATCCTCTCGTTGTGCATCTTCCATCATTTTAAATCCTCGCTTTAGATGCCCTTTCGAAATCAAGATGATTCCCATCATTGTATGTGCTGGTGTTCTTATTATCTCAGTGCCGAATTGCTGACTGTAAATCAGAACCTTTTCCAGAGCATCCTCAGCCTCTGGGAATTGGCCGCTTGAGATATAGGTAAAGGCGAGTAACATCCTCGGAAATTGAGAAAACCATGGGTCTGCCGAAACATCGATTGCACTTTGAAAACACTCAGTAGCTAATGGTAAATTACCATCAACCAGGTAGGCGCAACCCGTGATAAAGTGCCCCAGGACTAGGCTCCGAATATTGGCGTGAGTGCGGCCAAAGTCGAGAAGGGCCTTCCCTGTTTCCAACGTATTTTTTTTGTCCCCTTTGTACCAATAGGCATAGCCCATGCCACCCAGGGAATTGAAATAGAGATAGTCTTCAGACTCTAAAACCATGGATATCTCCTTAGCCCTTTCCCCAAAGCGAAGGGCTTCATCCATGAGGCCCAGATCCGGGCAGTTCCAAGTTAATGTGCTGCAGGCATAACCGATCACTCGAAGGTCTTCAATCTCTTCTCCTATCTTCAGGGCCTTGCACAGACATTGGTATGAATCTTTAACTTTACCCGTTTGGTAAAGTGCCTGACCAATTAATGAATAGTACATCCCGAGTCTGGCAGGGTTATCAAGGTCAATTGCCAGATTCTCATGTGCAGTGAAAAGATACTTTAATCCCTTGAAATCTCCACGGTAATGATAGACAAAACCCCACTTGATGAGGAGATCGATAAGTAGCTCAGATTCTTCCTTTGTCTTGTTGGGTTTTTTGGACAAGAGTTCAAATGCTCTTTTAAAATACTGGTGTGATTCTTCCACAGCATATCTATTCAGACACTTTTCGCCAGCTTTAACGAGAAAATGGACCGCTTTATGAAGCGATTTACCCTGTTCGAAATGAAAGGCTAATGCTTCATAGAACTCTGAAATCCTTTCCCCAAACAATTGCTCAATCACAAGTGCAATGCGTTCATGGATTTCCTTACGTTCCTTTTTAAGAAGTCCGTTATAGACCACCTCATAGGTCAAGGCATGCTTGAAAACATACTCCAGGTCTGGCTCCAAAGATCTTTTTCTGATAAGGTCGATCCGCTCCAAGCCATCGAGATATTGGTCTATGTGCGTTTTGACGGATGTGATTCTCTTCAGAACCTCATAATAAAAGGTCCTGCCGATGACAGAGGCTTCCTGGAGAACCCTCTTTGTCTCTTTTTCCAATCGATCAAGTCTAGCCGAAATAATTCCCTGAACCGTTGAAGGTGCATCTGAATCATCAATCAGTCTGGCAAGCTGCCAGCCATCATTGTCCCGGGTAAGGGCACCAGAATCAATAAGGGTATTAATCATTTCTTCTAAATAAAAAGGGTTCCCTTCCACCTTTTCCCGAATAAACCGCCTCAAATTATTCGGGAGGACCCTGATTTTCAGAAGAGATTCTATCATGTTCTCAGACTCCGATGGTGAGAGATCCCGTAGCTGGATCTCTTGATACTGTTCACCAAGGCTGTCTAAATGATGGCTGGCAAACAGACTGAAGGGTGGCCTATAAACACAGAGAAAGAGAGCGGAACCGGGAAATTCCAAAAGGATATACCGAAAGAGATCTATTGATGAGGGGTCTGCCCAGTGAATATCCTCTATACAAATGACTGTTGAGGCTCTTTTAGTCAGGACTGAAAAAATTGTCTTTGCTGCTCTTTTAAGTTGTAATTTCCAGTACTCAGGGCTCACGCCCTTGATTTCAGGGTAGCTCAAGGAATAGAGACTCCCTATATAAGGTGTTACATTCTCACTTTTTTTAACGAGCCTTTGGATGCCTACCTCGATTTTCTTTCTTAATCTTTCTGGGGAATCTCCATCTTCTATTTGCCAGGCCCTATTAAAGAGATCAATTAAGGGGAAATAGGGGATATTATGGGAATAGGGATAGGCGTGCCCTTCCACCCATTGAATTTCGTTTAGGTTTAAGGTGTTCCTAAACTCTTCCACGAGCCGACTTTTCCCCGTGCCTGCATCACCACAAATTGAGAGAATTGTCCCTCTACCATTCTGTAGCCGCTGAAACGCATTCTCCAGCTGGGCTAGTTCTACCTTCCTGCCAATCAGTTCAGCTCTTAATCCGGAGAGTCGGTGTACTTTAGCGGGTCTTTTCTTAGGAGAGGTAACTTTATAAATTTGCACTGGCTCAGCCTTTCCCTTGACCTTTGTGGGTCCCAAATTTTCGAAAATAAATAATCCCTCAGCCTGACGGTAGGTCTCAGAACCCACAATGATTTCACCCGCTCCGGCCAAACTCTTCAGTCGAGAGGCTAAATTGATTGTGTCCCCAGTGATCCCATGTGTTCCCATCTCAAGGTTCACTTCTCCTGTCACCACAAGACCTGTATTGATACCTGTGTGCATTGATAATGGTTGTCCAACTTTTTCCTCAAGCTTAGGATTTATTGCTTCCATAAGATCATTTATTTCCCTTGCAACCATGATAGCCCTTACTGGATCATCTTCATGGACCTTTGGTACGCCAAAAAACGCCATCACCGCATCACCGACAAACTTTTCTATGAAACCCTCATATTTGGTCACGACCTGGGCAACCTCCCTGAAGACCTGGTTCATGATCTCTTTAACCTCTTCAGGGTCGAGCCTTTCGGACATTGAGGTATATCCTGATAGGTCAGAGAAAAGGACAGTAACTTGCTTTCGCTCGCCTTCAGTTTCCTGTAATACTTTTGCTGTCTCTAAGTCTTCCTTTAATCTATGGCCGCATTCATCACAAAAAAGGCTATCTGATTCATAAGAGGAACCACAAGATGGGCACTTGAATTCAAGTTTTGCACCACACTTTTTACAAAACTTGGCTTCTTCACGATTCTCAAACTCACATTTTGGGCACTTCATTTTATCATCCATAGGATTGAGCCCAATTACGGAAAGCGTTTAATTTAGATGGGAGAATTACAAGTGCACAAAACTCAGGCAGATTCGTTAACCTGAATCGGAGTAGAAAAAAAGAAGGTCAATAAGAGAGGTAATTCTGCCAGTGTTTTGGCTGAATGAGTTTTAATTTAGTTAATTAGAATAGAATTTGTCAAGGAATTCTTTCTTTTAGAGTTTTTTTGATTTGACTAAGATCAGAACTGTACCTTTTGGAAATATTACGTTTCTATAATTATGGTTAAATATTGGTTGGGGGGAGATAGGGTAAAAAGTTTCTAACCGAAGTCTATAATATTTAGGGGTTGTCCCAACTTTCTCTTACGTGCCATTGTTGATGATCGTGCAAAATTCAAAAATTTTCAAGGTTTCTTTTGGTAAACAAAAGTTTTTCGGGTTTTGAATTATCCACAATCATAGCAGAATACAAAAGCGAAACGACGGACAGAACCTATACAATATATGGGGAAATTGTAAAAAAGGCAGGGTCTTTTCTATCAGCACCTCATTTATTTGGCACATGTCTTTCAAATTCTTCTTCTAAAGAATCCTTGTGAGCATCATCTTTGATAAAGGAGGCATAAGTCTCAATCGGATAATCAGGATCTTTATATAATTGATCCTCACTAGGTGGGATCTGAGAATCTGAGTAATCTAAGCAGATATGTACTGGTGGAGCGTTGGCCCTGGAATATCTTTGAGTGAGGTGTCAATTGCGCTGTAGGGATTTAAACAACATGATGCAAGGCATCGGGGCGTCTATGCGGGCTTAGCGGGGCATAGTTTTTTTATATCACAAATGCAGAAAAAAGAAACGCATAAAATCATGACCGTCCCCCTGTTACTCAAAAACCCCACTCGGTTAGGTCCCATCCTTTTTTATAAGGCAATAAGAACACAGGATGGGCGCTCGACAATTTCGCAATACAATTGTTGTTTTAACTTTTGTAACTTTACGCTCTAACTGATTTGATTGACTACGCTTCGCTTCCCGCTATACACCAAACAGAATGTACTTAAACTCCAAACCTACCTATCTACCGATTGGTAACGGACTATTCAATCTTTTCAGGGAAAACAATAGTCTCTCGGTTAAGAGGGGACGGGATGTAGACCAGGCTGATTTCTATCTTTCCTAATGCCTTTTCCTTGATAGCCTTCCTTGGGATTGTGACATCCAAACTCCCGTCCGTAGTTTGCTCAGGCTTGGTAATCTTTAAGTACGGAGAAGCTGTCGCAATTTTCTCTCCAGATTCAAAATCGATTGGCTTCCCAGCTTGGTCCAAGTATGCAACGGTGACCCCTTGGATATCCAGCATACCTTTCGATTTGTTGGTTATTACCATGTGACCCGTGAGCTTCGGGGTTTCGACGATCTCTTTAGTAGCTATGTCTTCAATCGTGGTGACTTTAAGGTCGCTAAGCACTATAAGAAAATTCTCGCCCTCAACCTCAGCCTTCGGTGGAACCAAATTCTTTGTGATTCGCTCCTGTGTGGGCGCCTCCACCTTCCTCTCACCACAACCAAA
>DATKWM010000143.1:0-17448 GCA_035529575.1 Desulfatiglandales bacterium | reverse complement strand
GTGGTTGATCCCTATCTTGAGGATTTTAAATTCCTGGGAACAATTAGAGAAGGGGCCAGGAATCTTTATAGGGATGAGCGTTTGAGCCTCAAGGATTGCAGCAAAAAAGTGGAAGAGCTTATCCATGCCCATATTGAAACCGCTGGAGTGGAGAATATCCTTGAACCAATAAGTATCACTGCTCCTGATTTTTATGAAAAATTGGAAATAAAAGGGAGTTCAAAGGCAAAGGCCAGTCATGTTGAATATGCTATCCGACAAACGATTACTGAGAAGGCTGCCACAGACCCTGTATTCTATGGCTCCCTCAAGGATCAATTAGAGGAGATTATTGAGGAATACAGAAAGGAGCGGAAGGATGAAGCTCAATTATTAATTGATCTTATGGACCTCGGAAACAAGGAGAAAGAGCGGGAGACCTTCGCGAGATCATTGGGGTTGGAAGACGCCAGAGAATTTTCATTCTATGGCCTTCTTTATCCCTTCAGGGAAACAATGTTTTCAGATTCGGATGAGAAACAGGTCAAATTTATCAAAGAGATCATTCAGATTATTAAAGACAAAAGAGTGATCGACTGGGTAGAAAGAGAGGATATTCAAAAAGAGATGAGAAGGGAGATCAAAAGACTTTTGAAGTCAAAGGGGTGCTCAAAGGATAAGGTGGAGCCATTGACCAGGGATATTCTAAGCCTGGCACGGATTCAGTTAAAAGAAGTCTGAAATGAGCTATATCCAATACGGTAATAAAAATATTTTTTTCAATGTTGAACGATCGAGCCGAAGGAAAACGGTGGGGATATACATAGATCACGAAAGGGGTGTAATCGTTCGCTCTCCACTATTTTTAAAGGTTGATAAAATTAAGGAGATTCTCAGAAAACGGGCCAGGTGGATAATTGAGAAACAGGAGCTTCTGAAAAATCACAGTTACCTGGGTTCGGTCAAAGAATTTGTTAGCGGAGAAGCCTTTCCCTATCTGGGCAAACAATACCGCTTAAAAGTCATAAAATCCAGCACGGAAAAAGAAGAGAAATGCAAACTCATAAACGGTAGATTCCTGGTTGAAATTAATAGAGATTTAAAGGGAGAGAGGTTCAAAAGGAATGTAAAAAAGTCTTTAATAGAGTGGTACGTAGCCCATGCTGAGGTGAAGATACCGGAGAGGGTAAAGCTATATTCTCGTCAGATTGGAAAATGGCCTGAAAGAATTGAAATTAAAAATCATAAGAGACGGTGGGGAAGTTGTTCTCATAATGTTGTTCGCTTCAATTGGAAGATCGTAATGGCTCCCGTGACTATATTGGATTACGTGATTGTTCATGAGTTATGTCATCTCATTCATCAGCATCACTCTTCTCAGTTCTGGCAAAAGGTCCAAACAATTATTCCTGATTACACAAAAAGGCGAGATAAGTTAAAGGAGTATAGTTTTCAGGTAGCGACTTTTGATTAAAAAAATCATTAAATAATATACATTTAGAAATCGCCTAAGATTTTAGATAAACTAAGTTGCTTTTTTATTTATCTAATATCCTCAGCAATTATTCACGCAGTTCCTTTAGGTACACCTCTATAACCACATATCCTATAACCACATATCCTTGACACACCAATAGTGCTTACCTATACTCCTAACATTGAAGAACATGACATCTATTATTTTTCATTGAGGTAAAGATGGGTAAAAGAATCTGGATGCTTCTTCCGCTCAGCCTGTTGTTTTTCCTTTCCCAGTTCTATCGGGCTACATCTGCTGTGATAGCATCTGAACTTATGCAAGATCTCAGTCTTACTGCCGAAAATCTGGGTTTTTTAAGCTCGGTCTTTTTCTATGCATTTGCCTTAATCCAGATTCCTATGGGAGCGGCCATGGATATTTTTGGGGCGAAAAGGCTGATCCTCTTCCTTTCTTCTGTGGGTATAGTTGGTGCGATAATTTTTGCCTTGGCACATTCATTTCCTGTGGCCCTGATAGGAAGGGCCTTGATAGGAGTGGGGATGGCCTGTGCCTTAATGGGGCCCTATAAACTTATCTCTATCTGGTTTCCGCCTCATGCCTTTGCTACCACCTCCGGTCTTATTCTATCCATTGGTACTTTGGGAGGTATCGTGGCTACAGCACCTCTGGCATTTGCAGTTAATTGGATAGGCTGGAGAGGGGCCTTTCTTTTGATTGCCTTTATTCACCTTGTTATTACCATTTGGATTTATAGTGCGGTAAAGGATTCTCCAGTTGAATACCAGGCAGGGGATATATCAGATTTGCAAAATAAGAACTGGGTAAAGGGATCATTGGATGGGGTTTTATCAGTTCTTCGGCTTCCATCTTTTTGGCTTATTGCCTTAGCTGCCTTTGTTAGGTACGGCACCTATATTTCAATAGCCGGCCTATGGGCAGGCCCGTATCTGGAAAACGTTTATAATATTCCCCTCATTGAGAGGGGGAAGATATTGATGTTATTTCCAGTAGGATTTCTTTTAGGTGGTCCTATTTTAGGTTTTCTCTCAGACCGAGTATTCAAAAATAGGAAGATTGTGGCACTGCTCGCAATGGGTTTCTATACTATTTTTTTCTTTCCCTTGACTAGTTTTTTCCCCACACCTTCCCTTATCATGATAGCAGGGATTTTCTTTTTCATTGGGTTTCTAACATCATGTGGCAATGTAATGTATGCCAACATCAAGGAGTTGCTCCCAGGTTCTATTAGCGGAACTGCAATGAGTGCAGTAAACTTCTTCACCATGGCAGGTGCAGGCATCTTTCAGCATGTGATGGGTATAACCATCGATAAATTTTCTGCCCCTCAGGTACAATTACCGCCTGAGGCCTTTTCTTTTGCCTTTGGTCTCTGTTTTGTTTCCGCTGCCCTGGGTACAGTGGCATATCTCTTTGTTAAGGAAGTGCATTCATGAAGTGCCAAGGGCTGGCATTAAGAATTGAAAATTGAAAATAAAGTAATTCCATTCATGAAGAACTGGGTGCTGTTATTTCAGATGCTTGCCTCTTTAGACTCACCCGCTGTAAAATATAGATGGATGCCAGGATAATGAACCCCAATACTCTGAAAAGATTTTCTGGCCAAAAAAGAAAGACAGTGGCAAGTACTGTGATTGCCCTTTCCCCTATATTCATTTTTCGCAGGAGATACCCTTCCCAGCATACAGTAAAACCAAAGAGCCCAATTAAGCCTGAGAGGGCTGTAATAATAACTTCAATGACAGGCCCTTCAAAAAGCAGTGGGGTATAGGCAAACAGAAAAGGGATTATATAGAGACCCTTTGCAAGCTTCCATGAAGCAAAGCCGGTCTGCATAGGCTTGGAGCCGGCCACCCCTGCTGCTGAGAATGCTGCAAGGCATACCGGTGGTGTGACATTGGCATCCTGGCTGTACCAAAAGATGATCATGTGTGCTGCAAGAAGCGAGACACCCATCTGGGTTAAGGCAGGGCCTGCAAGAACCGCAAGCATTATGTAAGATGCCGTAACCGGAAGGCCCATTCCAAGAACGAGAGAAGCCAGCATAACCAATATGATCGCAAAAAATAGAATCCCATGAGAAAGCTCCATAACTACACCTGAAAAGGTTATGGCTACCCCAGTGATTGCCACAACACCTATGATGATTCCAACGCATATCAGGATAGCTGCGGTTGATATGGTATTTCTGGCCCCCATATAAAGGGCGTCGAGGATATCCTTCATACCCATTCGGGTATCCCTTTTAAACCAGCTTACTACTATAATGCTCCCAATACCAACACAGGCCGCATACGTTGGTGTATAGCCTCTTAAAAGGAGCACAACAAGGATGATTACAGGAATGGTGAACTGAAATCCTTCTTTTAGGACATCACCTAACCTGGGAAGTGTTTCCTTTGGCATTGGGATGATCCCTTGCTTCAGGGCCTCGATGTGCACGAAAAAGCCAACGGAGGCAAAGTACATGATAGCCGGGATGGTAGCCACGGCGATGATCTTGAGATACGAAATCCCTGTCCATTGCGCCATGATAAAGGCCCCTGCACCCATAATGGGCGGCATAAGCTGACCCCCTGTGGAGGCAGCTGCCTCTACTGCCCCTGCAAAATGTGCCCTGTACCCAACCTTTTTCATTAACGGAATGGTAAAAGAACCTGTGGCCACGGTATTGGCAACAGCACTTCCAGAAATGCTCCCCATAAAACCACTCGCAACCACAGCTATCTTTGCCGGGCCACCCACCTTGTGGCCAGCAACAGCCTGGGCAAGATTGATAATGAAATCACCTGCCCCTGATTTAAGTAAAAAGGCCCCAAATAGAATAAAGAGGATAACGTAGGTAGATGAGACAGTACAGACAATACCAAATATCCCTTCATCCGTCAGATACATCCGGTACAAAAAGCGTGTTAAGGCAACCCCCCGGTAGTGAAACGTTCCGGGGATATAGCTTCCAAGAAAGAGGGCATAACATAGAAAAAAAATGGAAAGAGCAGGGATAAACCAGCCCACCGCCCTGTATGTCCCATAAAGCAGCAAAATAAGTGCAAGGGCGGCAAATAGATAATCTCTCAGGATTGGGACAGAGGCCCTTTCAAGATGTAGCTCCTCCTCGAAAAGGAGGATATAAAGCGCTACTATAGCACTCAGAAAGGCAAGGATTACATCAAGTGTGATAAATTTTTGGGGATGCCTCTTTGAGATGGGATAGAGGAAAAAGATCAGGATCAGCACAAAACCAAGATGTACAGCGTTCCGATAGATCCCTGGCATCACACCAAAGGTATTCACCCAGATGTGGAAAAGGGACATGATCACCGCTATTACATAGGTGGTAGTCTGCCATCCTCCAGGGAGGATTCTAACAAAAGATTTTACCTCCTCAACCTCTTCCTTGATACCCTTGTCGGATTCCCCGGAATATATAGGGGATGCAGATGTCGGATTTTCCTTATTCAAATAAGTACCTTTTTCTCGTCGATAAATGCAGGGTATTACCGGATCGCTTCATCAGCGATCCGGTGTGTTATTTAGGAGCCCGGTGGAATCAGGCTATCAGGTATCATTACCCCTCCGATCTCCCGATAGTACTTCAATGCGCCTGGATGTAAGGGACAGGGTAACCCGCTTGTTGCCAATTCAAGTTTCATGAACTTGGTTGCCTTATGTATAGAGTAAAGATATGGCAGGTTTTCATATATCGTCTTTGTCAACTTATACACGAGATCAGCGTCTACATCTGCCCTGATCCCTAAGAAATTAGGTTGGGCAATGGTTTTGACCTCCTTTTTTTGTCCTGGATAAGTATTGGCCGGGAGGATGTATCTGAAAGCTGGATATGCGGTCTTTTCATTAATCGCTTTAAACTGTTTATCAGTGACCTCCAGGATCTTTACCTTCATTCCAGGGGTGGCAAAAAGCTCGGTAATGGCAGCAACTGGTGGGCCACCACAGAGGTTAGCACCTTGTATCATCTTGTCTTTCATCGCTTTGGATGATCCAAAGTAATCCAAATATTCTGCGTCAACGTCATCCCTTCCCAAGCCAACTCCACTCATAATGGTGAGTCCGGATCTTTCTGTGCCACTGCCAGCCCTGCCGATTGAGAACCTTAGACCCTTGATATCCGTGATAGTGCCTGTCTTGACCTTATCCTGGTAGATTACAAATTGCTCAACATTGGGCCATAACAGCGTGATGGATCGGAGTTCTTTCATGGGTTTACCCTTGTATACATGAGTCCCATTCCAAACCATCTTTCCAAACAACCCCTGAAGAATAGCCATCTCCACCTCTTTTCCCCTGAGCATATTGATATTTTCTCCGGATCCTGCCGATGTGATTGGATTGACCTTTATAGCGGCCGGTTTTTCGTTTCTGAGTTTTAAGCTCCAAAGGGTTGAGAGGGCAACACCAACGGGATAATAGGTGCCACCAGTCGTGGCTGTTGCCAGAACCAGCTCAATGGGTTTAGCCGCCCATACAGGTCCAGAAGGAGAGATCATTAAAAAAGTGGTAATTATTGCCAATGCAATGAGTTTGAAACCAATTCTCTTTCCCATAATATATCCTCCTTTTTATAGCTAATAATGAGTAAAAGACCTTGCTAGCAAAATAAAGCTTTTCACCTCCTTTCTCTGTTTTCATTGTCTTACCTAAAAATTTAACTATAATATGTTAAAAGGGCAAGTCAAGGTATTTTATTTTTTAGTAAGCCGATAATCGTATACAGGATTTGCTCCTGGTCATATTACTGCGAAAATAGCGAGTAATTGTTGGGGGAAACATTGGAATGATGGCACTATATTGTGGAACTCCCACATTACTTTTTTCTTTTGTTGGAACAAAAGGGTAAAGTCTGGAAGTGATACTAAAAACTAAATTCTCCTAAGATAACTATAGAGTAGAGCATGGAAAAAAAGACATCTCCATGCTCTACGTAACGTTTCTTTTATGAATAACGCTGAATTGAAGGGCTGGGGTCATTTGCTAAAGATAATCATGAAAAGACAAGAGTGGAAGAATTTACTGCTAATCCTTATTCTCTTAAGCCTTCCTATTTTATTTTCATGTGCAAAAAAGAGTGGCCTTGAGGAGATAAAGGAATCTGGGAAAATCACCGTTATCACGAGGAATAATGCCCATTGTTATTACACCTACCGGGACAAACCCATGGGCTTTGAATACGATTTAGCCAAGGCCTTGAGTGATTATTTGGGTGTATCATTAATCGTCGTCACATCCCACTGGGAAAAGCTTTTCGATGTACTTAATGGTGGAGGGGGTGACTTTATCGCAGCCAGCTTGACCATCACGCCATCACGAGAGAAACTAATAGATTTTTCTGATGAATATCTTGCCATCCAACAACAGGCTGTCATTCATACAAGTAATTATAATACAAGAAAAATTGAAGACCTAAAAGGAAAAACCATACATGTGCGCCGTGGCACATCCTATGAGGAGCGATTGAATGAGCTTAAAAATGAGGGCTTAGATATTACTATCCAGCTGCATGAAGACACCCCTACTGAGGAGCTTATCAGGATGGTGGCTGAAAAGGAGATCGAGGTCACCATAGCTGATTCCAATGTCGCCTTCTTAAATCGCCGATACTATCCCGATGTTAAGATTGCCTTTCCCATAGAAGAGCAGCAATCTTTGGCATGGGCTGTAAAGAAGGGAGAAGCAGGACTACAGAGAGCAATAAATGAATTTTTTAAAAAGATAAAAGAGGACGGAACCTTTGCAAAGATTTACAAAAAGTACTATTCAAATGTTGAGATTTTTGATTACGTTGATCTCAAAAAATACCACCGAAGGCTTAAGACAAGGCTTCCGGGATATACAGAGATTATAAAAAGGGCTGCTGAAAAACATGGTTTTGACTGGAGATTGATTGCTGCTATGGTCTATCAGGAGTCCCATTTTAATCCAAGGGCGAGGAGTTTTACGGGTGTGAGAGGAATGATGCAGCTTACCCTGGATACGGCTAAAGATATGGGCATTGAAAATCGTCTCGATCCAAAACAGAGTATCACAGGAGGCGTCAAATATCTTAAAAAGCTTTATAAGCGGCATGATGATGCAAAGGATCCGGATAGGGTGCTCATTACCCTTGCCAGTTATAACGTGGGCCATGGACACATCTTGGATGCTCAGAAGATTGCAAAAGAAAACAATCTCGATCCTAATAGCTGGAACTCTTTGCAGGAGATTCTCCCGTTGTTGCGCTACCGTAAATATTATAAAGAAACTAATAATGGTTACTGTAGGGGCACAGAGCCGGTTCGCTATGTTAACAGAATAATGACCTATTATGAAATACTGAAAAGGGAGGCTATCTCCTAAGGAAAATTTTCTGTTGCATTCCAGATGAGCTAATGATAGAAATCGAAGAAAAAAATATCATAACTAAAACATTTTCAATTAGAAAGATATTACAATGACCAATAATGTTTCAACGTCATTGCCAGAGACAACTTCTGAAACACCACAGAATTTAGTGAGGGATATTATCTATCAGATCCGAAGGCTCATGCAAGCGGGCGAGCTCTTTACCAAGGAACTGAATAAAACCTATCAAGTAAGTGCTCCACAGCTCCACTGTCTGTTGGCCCTTAATGAGAATGGTCCTTTACCTCCCTCCCAGATTGCCAGACACATTATGGTAAAATCGAGCACAGTAACCGGTATTATTGATCGTTTGGAGCAAAAAGGTCTTGTTTACAGGCTAAGAAATTCCCCAGACCGCCGTGTGATCACTATTGAGTTGACAGAGACTGGCAAAGAACTTGCCCAAAATGCGCCTCCTCCCATACAACATAAGATTGTGGATGGTATTAGAAAACTCCCTGAAGGGGAGATAAAACAGATCATTCTCAGTTTATCCAAACTCACCCATATGCTGGATGTTTATGATTTGGAAGTAGAATAGTTTTTTTCTATGCATTTCCACAACTCTCGTGTTTTTCTACGCACACAAATTTCATTAACGTAACGCCTATTCCTGTGTGCTGATTTATATTTCGATCGATAATTTTTTACTCTTGACAAGATATATAATTCAGTATATTTCTAATTATAATTATTTGAGTTAATACAATATCAACTTAATCGTTTTTAATAGAAATAAATATACTCAATATTTTTCTTACTCCACATTACGTTAGCCAGCAAATCGGGTTAATAAGACCACACCCTTAGAAAGTGAGACTTCTACCTTTGTATTCCGAAAGTCTCAGAACCTTCCCGATAGGTCCATTAGCTTTCGGGAATCCATAAACCATAAAAAGAAAAGGAGGTAGATTATGACTAAAAGAAAGAATTATATTTTCAAGGTAGTGGTGCTTGTTTTTGGAATTTCTTTTTTACTCTTATCCTTTAGCTCTTATGCTACTGCTGCATCAAAGAAGCTTGTTCTTGCCGATGTTGGGTGGGATAGCGTTCAGGTGCATAATCGTATTGCTGGTTTTATATTGGAGCACGGCTATGGGTATAAAGTAGAATACATGCCGGGAGAGACAATTCCTCTTTTTGCTGGTTTGGCGCGCGGGGATATAGACATCAATATGGAAGTGTGGATTGCTAACCAGAAAGAGGCCTATGATAAGGCCATTAAGGCTGGTCAGGTCGTTGACCTGGGAAGCAATTTCCCTGATAGCTGGCAGGGATGGCTGGTTCCAACCTACATGATAAAGGGAGATCCCAAAAGAGGCATAAAACCAATGGCACCGGATTTAAAATCGATTGAGGACCTGCCTAAATACTGGAAACTCTTCAAAGACCCCGAAGACCCAAGTAAGGGACACTTCTTTAACTCTGTGCCTGGATGGGAGTGTACAAAGATCAATACGAAAAAACTCAAGGCCTATGGATTAGATAAATACTACAATGACTTTATCACCGGTTCTGATGCTGCCTTGAATGGCTCCATGGCAGCTGCCTTTAAGAAAGGTGAGCCATGGCTCGGTTACTACTGGGCGCCTACATGGGTTTTAGGGATACTGGATATGACTCCCATTGAGGAGCCACCTTATGATAAAAAGCTGTGGGATACCAACTATGCCTGTGCTTACCCTGCTGTGAGGGTAAACATTGTCGTCAACGCAAGCCTGCAAAAGCGTGCACCTGAGATAGTGGAATTTCTTAAGAAATATGAGACAACCCAGGCTATGGCTAATAAGTTCCTGGCATATATGCGGGATAAGAAGGCTAATACACAGGCTGCTGCCATATGGTTTTTAAAGAATTACGAAGACCTGTGGACCGGTTGGGTGCCAGAAAATGTAGCTAAAAAGGTTAAGACAGCCTTACCATAATAAGGGTATGAAAACTGAATAATAACCATTCAAAAAATAAGGCAGCAGAGGTCTGCTTAGAAGTGCAGGGGTTGTGGAAAATTTTTGGCAAAAAGGCTAAGGAAATTCTAAATTCTGAACTTCGATCTGCTACCAAAAAGAGTTTACTGGAAACAACCGGATGTGTGATGGCGGTGCGTGATGTATCTTTCACCGTCAAAGAGGGTGAGTTTTTTGTTGTTATGGGTTTGTCAGGGAGTGGAAAATCCACACTGATCCGAATGCTTCTTCGCCTTATTGATTCAACAAGTGGCAATATCTATATACACGGAGAAGATATTTGCCAATACGACAAGAGGCAGCTTATGAATTTCCGCCGTCACACAACTGGTATGGTTTTTCAATATTTCGGCCTTTTTCCACACCGTAGCGTCCTTGATAATGTGGCCTATGGTTTGAAGGTACAGGGCGTTTCGAAGGAAGAATGCTATAAGCGGGCTCAGGATGCTATTGAAACCGTGGGGTTGTCGGGATGGGAGCACTATATGCCCAGTGCCCTGAGTGGTGGAATGCAGCAACGGGTAGGCATTGCCAGGGCACTGACCACAGACCCAGAAATACTCCTTATGGACGAGCCTTTTAGCGGGTTAGATCCATTAATTCGCCGGGAGATGCAGGATGAGCTTATTGAACTTCAAGACAAAGTACAAAAAACGATTGTATTCGTGACCCATGATCTTCATGAAGCACTGAAGATGGGAGACCGTATTGCAATTATGAGGGATGGGGAGATTATCCAGATCGGTGTCCCGGAAGATGTCATCTCTAAACCCGCTGACGATTATGTCCGTGAATTTGTGCAGGATGCATCGCCGGCCAAGGTATTTACCGCTGGCCGAATTATGGATGAACCTGATGCCCTGCTCTATGAATGGCAGGGACTAAAGGCTGCCCTACACGTTCTGAGCGCCGCAAAAGAAGATTACGCCTTTATGGTAGGCAGGAATAGACATTTTTTGGGGCTCATAACCATGAAACGCCTGAAAAACCTCATTCAAAACCAGGGCACCTCGCTCAAGGAGGCACTTGAACCGAATCCCCCGACTACAGATCCTGAGGTGGTACTTGAGGATCTCTTTCCCATTGCAGCAGAGGCAGATTATCCTATTGCCGTGGTAAATGAGCAGGGAAGATTTTTGGGAGAGGTTCAAATCAGTTCTATCTTTGAGAATATGGTTCAGGATAAAGGGGAGGGGGATGAATAGTTTCCCTGAATTTTTTAGGATACCTCTGGCGGACTGGATTGATGCACTCATGGACTGGCTACTTTCTCAATTTTCTGGCCTGTTTGATGCCATCGGGCATATTCTTCTATTGATGCTCCTGTATATCGAACGCTTTTTCCTGTGGTTACCCTGGTGGTTGGTGATTGTTTTAGTAGGGGTAGCAAGCTGGTGGGTTATGCGAAAATGGTGGACGGGCCTCGTTATGGCTGGGCTCCTTGTGCTTATCGGGAGCTTTGGCTATTGGAAGCTTGCCATGATGACATTGGGACTCACCGCCTCTGCTGTGTTCGTTTCTCTGGCTGTTGGGCTTCCCGTTGGCATTACCATGGCAAAGAGCGATCTTGTTGAGTCCATTATACGGCCTATCCTGGATGCTATGCAGACCATGCCCAGTTTCGTGTACCTTATTCCTGCGCTCATGTTTTTCGGTTTAGGTAAGGTCCCTGCACTGTTTGCTACACTAATTTATGCCGTGCCGCCAGTTATCCGCCTGACCAATGTAGGCATACGACAGGTGTCCCAAAATGTTATAGAGGCAGCCCGAGCATTCGGTGCAAGCCCCAGGCAGATACTGTTTGATGTTCAAATACCTTTGGCTGTCCCATCCATTATGGTTGGCATTAATCAGACAACCATGATGGCACTCGCCATGGTAGTGATAGCCTCCATGATTGGGGCCAGGGGTCTGGGCCTGGAAGTGCTCCTCGCGATCAACCGGATTGAGGTTGGACGGGGATTTGAGGCTGGAATTAGTATTGTTTTTCTGGCTATTATTATTGATCGGATAACTCACGCCCTTGCAACTCGTCAGGAGAAAACGATCGGCTCTTAGTGCAGTTTGATTTAATAGAAGACAACCTTCTAACGATGGTTTTTCACGCTTTTTATTCTTGAACAACTACCAATAATTGTGCCGCATATACTTTGGCGGCTGGTAAAAAAGAAATTGAAATAATTTTATACCTCCAATGAACAGGGATTAGAAGATGGAAATAGCGATATGTCCGCATTGTAAAAAGGAAATCCCGGAAGATGAAAAATTTTGTCCCCATTGCTCAAGCGCTGTTACCTCGGTAAGCTACGCAACCATATTTAGCTGGCGATGGGCTGACAAAATTTTTCTTTTCACTGTTATTCTTATCTTTATCGGGTTATTTCAACCCTGGTTTCCTGGCAGTATCCTTGATCAGGAAAATCCCCTCTCCGCCTTTCAAATGTTACTTAATGTAAACAATCTCGAGATCGATTTTCTGGAAAGCTATAATATCCTGCGGATGGCGTTAATAGTGCCCATCTTTGCCATGTTAATTTATCTGCTGGCGTATCTTCGAACAGGTATGGAAAAATCTGAATTCTTACCGATATTTTTATTTATCATTGCGTGTATTTCCCTATTTCCTTTCTTTTTCAAGTTGGCAGGGCTTTTTTTCGGGATCATACTCAGCTTGGTCTTTCTTGCTGGAATCATTTTTTATTTTAAAAGTGCATCTCGTAAAGGTCGCCTTGGTTATGCAAGCTATTTTTTAATTCTGTTTTTTATATGTCTCTCTGGCTTTATATATCAACTTGATCTGGCTCAAACATTCTATCTTAAACTTGAAGAGCTGAATTTTAGCGAAACCTATGGCTTTTGGATAACGTGGTTCATTTTTGGAATATTGATTTTAGTCATTGTGTTAAACTTCATGAAAACTGCCGAAGATTTCTGGTTGATGCTGAGCGGTGTGGTTTTTTCAATTGTTGGTTATCATACCTTTATCAATCCTTTATTTATTTCAGGTCCCTTTGCCTTTTTTGCAGACAATTTTCGGATGGTTGGTATTCATACGGTAACGCATATCAAGATCGTTTCAATTGCCTTGGTTATAGCTATATTCACGGGCGTGCCAATCGGTATTTACATTACCCGTAATAAGAACGCGGCAGACATTGTGTTATATTTAGCAAGCATTATGATAACAATTCCCAGTATTGCCCTTTTCGGCTTTATGATGCCTATTTTATCTTCAATTGATAGAGCGTGGGATGCAGTGAATGGTATCGGGATTGGGGCGGTGCCTGCTGTGATTGCGCTGGCGCTTTATTCCCAATTGCCCATCATTCGAAACACGTATATTGCTATTAGAAATGTTGATCCTGCCACTATTGAGGCAGGCCGTGGCATGGGCATGACCAATTTTCAACTACTCAAACAATTGCAACTTCCCCTTTCTGCACCGGTTATTATGGCCGGTGTCAGGACTGCGGTCGTCATGAGCATTGCCATTGCAGCAATTGCTGCCTACATCGGTGCCGGTGGGTTAGGCCTGTTCGTAAGCGAGGGACTGCAAATGGCGACTAATGACTCTGTTATTGCAGGGGCTATAAGCATGGGTTTGCTGGCGATATTGGCAGATATTTTTTTAGGGAAGGTTGAAAATTGGATAACCCCAACTGGTCTAAAGATTAAGAGGTAATTCATCATCAACAGTGAGGAGTGAATTATGGGAATCATGTTAAGCCTACAGGAGGTAACAAAGATCTATCCAGGTGCTGAACACATAAAAGCAGTGGATAGCCTCTCATTCGATCTGGAAGACGGAGAAATATGCACTCTGGTTGGGCCCTCCGGCTGTGGAAAGACCACAGCCATGAAAATGATAAATAGGCTGATTCCAATAACCAGCGGCAAGATTTTAATTGACGATCAGAATATCAACCGGATGGATACCATTGAATTACGACGTAGTATCGGTTATGTGATTCAAAACATCGGGCTATTCCCCAATATGACAATTGCAGAGAATATCGCGACAATACCGAAACTTAAGGGTTGGGATCACGACCGGATTGCCGAAAAAGTAGAAAGTCTTCTCGAAATAGTTAACCTCCCCGCAGAGGAATTCATGGGCCGTTATCCACGGGAACTTTCCGGTGGTCAACAGCAGCGTATTGGCGTTGCACGCGGTATGGCCGCTGATCCCCCAATAATGCTAATGGACGAGCCGTTTGGGGCCATTGACCCGATCAACAGAGAACATCTCCAGGATGAATTCTTAAAAATTCAAGCGAAAGTAAAAAAGACAATTGTGTTTGTTACCCACGATATTAATGAGGCCATAAAAATGGGTGACAAGATATGTCTTCTAAAAGATGGAAAGCTCGTTCAATTTGCCTCTCCTGAAGAATTGCTCACTGAGCCTGCTAATGGGTTTGTCCGTGATTTTGTGGGAGGTGACCGCACTCTGAAACGACTCAATCTTCTTAAGATTAAGACGGCAATGAAGCCAGATCCTCCTGTAATCATGCAAAATGAGTCACCTGAAAAGGCAAAATCAATGCTCAGAGAGCTTAAGCTGGATCATCTTATAGTGGTAGATAATGAAAAGCGCCTGGTAGGTTATGTAGACCAAGAAGCCTTAACAAAAAAGGCGGATGAGGTGGGAGACGTAACACAATTCACAGATGCCTTTTTGCCAGCCTCTTCCAGCCTTAAGGATGGCCTCTCCGAGATATTCACCTATGAGCTGGGCTATCTTATAGTAGTCGATGAAGATAAAAAAGTTCTTGGTATACTGAGAGAAGAGGAAATAAAAGATATCTTAAGGAAATAGGATTATGCAAATCAGATTATTCTATCCATTCATTAAAAAATTTGCACCTTTTGTGGTAACTGCCATAATTGTGCTCTTGCTTTACAAATATTACGGTGCCTTCAAATACACTTCCGACAATTTGGCCGAGTTTTTCCGGCTGAACTATGAGCACTTTTTTCTGGTCATTGTAAGTATGGCAACTGCTGGAACCGTTGGTGTGGGTCTTGGAATAATTATGACCAGGAAAGGCTTTGAGCGTTTTGGCTCCGCTATTATGGCAATAGTAAATGTCTGGCAGAGTATCCCTTCTCTTGGAGTTATTGCTTTGGCCTATGGTTTTTTGCCACTCGTGGGTCTTTCCGGAATCGGTGTTGTTCCGGCCCTGATTGCTCTTTTCTTTCACGCAGTCGCTCCTATTGTCCGAAATACGTATGCCGGCATCAAAGATGTAAGCAATGATGTAATTGAATCTGCAACCGGTATGGGAATGACCCCAAATCAAATCCTATTCAAAATTGAAATTCCTAATGCCCTGCCCGTTATCATGGGTGGGATCAGAACAGCAACAGCTATTATTGTAGGCTCTGCCCCACTGGCTTTTCTTATTGGGGGAGGAGGCCTTGGTTTCTGGATCTTTACGGGTATTGCCCTTATGGATATGGGGATTCTGATTGCAGGCGCAGTTCCTGTGGCCATAATTGCCATGTTATTTGATGCGCTGCTCGCCAAGTTAGAGAAAATTGTTGTCAGTAAAGGCATTCAAATTAAGGAATACCAGACTGCTTGATATGGCTATAGTATCGGTTATCCGATATCTGTTTTTTATTCTTAATAACCATTAAATAAGGAGGGTTTATAATGAAAAGGCTTATTGTTTCACTGGTGGCAGTATGTTTCTTGACTTTACCATCAACTGTGTTTGCTGGCGGCCCGGTCAATGTTGCATCCAAAGATTTTACCGAGCAGGTTATCCTGGGAAAAATCATGGTTAATCTTCTAAAAGATAGAGGAATACCGGTCAAAGACCGCACCTCTCTTGGAGGGACCAACGTCAACCGAGAAGCCCTGGAACAGGGCCAGATCGATGTATACATGGAATATACGGGAACTGCATGGATGACTTTTTTCAAGAAAAAAGAGATGGTTCGAGATCCCATGGGGCTCTATGAGAAAGTCAAAGCCATTGACGCGAACAAAGGTCTGGTATGGCTTACGCCGGCCAAATTCAATAACACCTATGCCATTGTGATGCAGGCAAAGAAAGCGGATAAATACGGGATTAAGACTTTATCAGATTGGGCTGCATGGATAAAAAAGAACCCTGGCGAGATGACGGTGGCGGTAAATGCCGAATTTTACTCAAGAGCTGATGGTTTCAAAGGGATGATGGGATATTACGGGCTCACATTTGGGGAAGACATCCCTGACGCCGATGTTAAAAAGATGGAAACCCCTCTTTGCAAAAAGGCCGTACGAGATGGACAGGCTTTATGCGGCATGGCCTTTGCGACTGATGGGGAAATCAAGGCCTATGATCAAATGGTCTTAGCAGACGATAAAAGCTATTTCCCGATATACAACCCAGCCCCTGTGATTCGGAAGGCTGTTTTGGATCAGTATCCGGAGATTAAATTTATCTTGGGCGAGATTGGGGAATCACTTGATACTGCAACTATGACCAGGCTTAATTACAGGGTAAACGTCAATGGAGAAAAACCTGCTTGGGTTGCAAAGAGCTGGCTTACAGGCGTAGGACTTGTGATTAAGAAGAAAAAATAGAACATTAAAGAAGTGCCTAAGTGCCTAAAGTGAGCTAAAGTAATCACTTTAGGCGCTTTTCATCAATACCGAACCAACCCAAAAAATCGCCTAAAGGCCCCTAAAATTTTTCGAAAAAGTCCGCCGTATTTCTTGGTATAAGCCTCTACTATGCTTTCAGGCTCCACTTTCCACCCATGTTCATTGATTAATTGGCGCCTATGCTGGATCATCCACAGATAGAAATCCGTCTCTGTCCTATGGGGGAACTGTCTCATGATGCGATTTTTCCGAATGATTGATGCTAACGGTGTATACACATTATCGTACCAGGAACAGGCAGCTTCAGAGAGGGGTATTTCTTCCCCCTTTTCCTTTTCCAGATAATATTTATGGGCCTGAATATGATCCATCAGGACGGGATATCCGCCCAAAAGGGTTAACTGTAGCTTTAAATGGGGACGGTTCTTGCTTAGTTGGGTGTCCTTGAGAAATTGATGATATGTCTCCTGGATGGCCAGCTTTTCCAGGTCTATTCCCTTATCCAGAGGAACATCACATTCATATTCGTAGACCCGGGCTTCAATATTTCTAACCCCTTTTGCCTGAGCTACTGAGATCCTGTGATGACCATCCTTAACAAAATAGGCGTCCCGAACCTTATACAATTCCACCGGAGGTAGATTCAGCCTGGAATAATGAGCCTGGACCACCTTTTTCCAACGTTCTCGCAAATCTTCCTCTATCGGTAAGAAGTGCCTGGTAAAACTTCGATACCGGCCCTCACTTCCCACAATACTATCGATGGAAACAATCTGTATCCCTAAGTCTCGAACAAACCAGATTTCCAGATTATCCTTCACTTTATCAAAAGGGAGGAGCCGGGTAGACCTTCGCATGATGAATCCTTTAAGCTCCTCCCAGAAGGCTTTTTGCATTGCCTGACTGAAATCTACATCAGGTCGATGTTTCTTTTCTGCCCTTTTGGTTTTGCTGTCGTCGAATAGAGACATCATCTATTTCCAGAATTCTATAGGGATTGGTATTTA
>DATKWM010000142.1:0-2150 GCA_035529575.1 Desulfatiglandales bacterium | reverse complement strand
CTGATAATCCGGAACATATTGGATCTTCAGGCCAGGATCGATAAGGTTGAATTTCATCTCTTCTAGCTCTCGACTGATCAGCTTAACAGCCTCTCCGCTCCAACCATAGGAGCCGAATGCAGATGCAACTTTGTTAATGGGGTGTAATCCTTTCATATACGTCAGAAAATCACTCACAGTAGGAAAGAGTCCATTATTAAGCGTAGGTGAGCCGACAAGGATAGCCCCTGCATCGACCATCTCAGTTATAATATCGCTGCGGTGCCAGCTCCTGAGATGCATAGGCCGGGCATTTACCCCTTCCTGGCCTAATGCCTCGACGATTGCTTCAGCCATCATTTCTGTGCTATGCCACATGGTGTCGTAAATGATAAGTGCCTTTCTTTTGGGTTTTTGCAGGCTCCATTCCACATAACTATTAATGATCTTTGCTGGATCCTTTCTCCAGATAATGCCGTGATCAGGGCAAATCATATCCAAGATCAATCCCATCTTTGTGACTTTATCCACCAATTTTAAAATCAGAGACGAGTAGGGGAGAAGAATATTCGCGAAGTATTTAAGGGCATGGGGCATAATTGCCTCTCCAATTTGATCATCAAACCTTTCCAAGCCGGCGTAGTGCTGGCCAAAGGCATCGCTGGAAAAGAGAATCTTATCCTCTTTCACATACGTAAACATACTATCCGGCCAGTGAAGCATCCTGGTCTCTATAAAAGAAAGAGTTTTCTTGCCCAGGCGTAATTCCCCTCCATCTTCAACCGGCCGATAGCTCCATTTATTAGGAAAATGTTTTGAGAGATTCTTATGGCCCATTTTTGAGCAATAGAGTGGTTTATCATCACCAATCCTGTGCATTATCCTTTGCAAGCCACCTGAGTGGTCCATTTCTGTGTGATTGCTGATAACATAGTCGATTTTGGTGGGATCGACCAGTTGACTGATGCTGGCGATTAATTCATCCGCAAAGCCTTTTTTCACCGTATCAATAAGCGCTATCTTCTCATCCATAACAAGGAATGAGTTATATGTGCTACCCTGATAGGTAGAATAACCATGAAAATCCCTGATATTCCAGTCAATGACTCCTAGCCAGTAAATGTTTTTTGCAATCTCAATAGGTGACATACTATTCTTCCTAAACAATATGGTTTTCTAAAAAAATACACTGAAACAGGAAAGAATGATGCCGCAGTTATCCTCCTTTAAATGAGCGGCATCGTCTCCTCTTCTTGCGAAAAAAAGGCTAAACGCTCCTTTACATCAGGATCGTTAATAATTTCCATGGTTTTTGGTAAAAGCGCGTGCCTTTTTTTCTATGTCAATTGCTTTTAGAAAACCTTGCCCGCATTAAATCCATAAATAAGGCATTGCTCTTCTCTTATTTATTATTCTTCTTTTTCGAAATCATCTTTTGATGCACCACAGACCGGACAGGTCCAGTCGTCTGGCAGATCTTCAAATTTGGTGCCCGGCTCTATTCCATTTTCCGGATCTCCAGCATTAGGATCGTAGACATAACCACATACCTGACAAACGTACTTATCCATTATGCTCTCCTCCTTTCTCCATCTAGTTAGCTACTAAAACAATACTATTCCTCAATATATGTTGGAGCCGTCTTTGGCGCCTTACCCTTTTTCACAAGATGATAGTGGGCATAGGTCAGAGGTTCGCCGTCACTTAGGATATCTGCATCGACAACCTCACCAATAAAAATAGTATGGGTGCCCACATCAACTTCTTTATCAACTCTTACTTCCAAGAATGCCGTACTGTTCTCCTCAAGAATTGGGTTACCCAAGGGAGAAAGGCGATACTTTACGCCATCAAACTTATCGATATCCCTGCCACATTTAAACCCGAAGCGCCCTATAAATACCATTCCAGTGTCTCTATCCAGCACGTTTACTGCTAAGGACCGGCCCTCCTTGATGAACTCATGGGTATAATTCTCTTTATTGATGCTTACGGCAAGCGTAGGTGGTTTGGAGGTGATCTGAAACACTGTGTTTGCTATCTGACCATTAATCTTATCGTCCTTCCGCGCAGCAATGACATAGAGACCATAACTGATCTGATGAAGGGTCTTCGGGTTCATTTTATTCTCCTTTACTTTGTATTGAGTAGGCTCTCTTCTATGTGGTAAG
>DATKWM010000141.1:0-7096 GCA_035529575.1 Desulfatiglandales bacterium | reverse complement strand
ATTAAAAACAAATTTTTTCAAAGGAGGTAAATCTTGAGTAAAAAAAGTTTTTGTGATTCAAGGCGTGATTTTATTAAAAAAACCACTTTAGGTTCTATTGCCCTTTTTGGCAGTCAAAAGATATTCTCAGAGAATAGGAAGAGTGTATCGGAAGGAGCAAGTTCCGTTATTAAATCAGGAATAAGTCCAGAATCGGCCTCTTCTAAGAGTGGCATTTTTTCAGGATCTAGAAGAGAACCTGCTATTCATTTTTCTTCCATTGTTATCAATCATGCTTGCCCTTTGGTCTACCCTGCTATGGATGAAAATTATATAAAGAAGCTTCAAGAGGGAGGCATAACATTTTCCATGAGTACTATAGCCAGCAATGACCAATTTCGGAGTGCTGTTAACCAAATAGTTGCCTTTTATGAAAAGTTTGAGAATAACGATAAATTGCTTTTTATAACTCAGGTCGATGATATCTACAGAGCCAAAAAAGAAGGGAAGGTGGGTGTCGGTTTTCATTTTCAGAATTCAAGGCCTGTGGAGTATGATACAAGGCTGCTCGATGTTTTTTATAGACTAGGGGTAAGAGTCATTCAACTGACTTATAACGAAAAGAACATGGTGGGCGATGGGTGTACGGAATTAACGGATTGCGATCTTTCCAAATTCGGGAAGAAAATGATCAAAAGGATGAACGAGATAGGGATGCTGGTTGATCTTTCTCATGTTGGATATAGAAGTTCCATGGAGGCGATGGAGGAGTCCAAGGACCCTGTTATATTCAGTCATTCGAATGCCTGGAAAGTCTGCCCGAGCAAGAGAAACCTCAAGGATGATCAAATAAAAGCTCTGGCCAAGAAAAAAGGTGTCATCGGGATGAATGTCTATCCTGGTTTTGTGAAAAAGAACAAACCGAGTCTAAATGACCTCTTGGATCATGTTGATTATATCGCTAACCTCGTGGGCACAGATTACATAGGTATCGGATTTGATTTTTCTGAACCAGGCGATCTTGAAGAGTATAAATATTGGGGTTATGATCCAGATACGTATCTTTTGCCTCCTTGGGACCATCCAAAAGACATAGAGGAGATTTCTAAGGCTCCGGACTTCACAAGAGGACTTATTTCAAGGGGTTACTCTGAGAAGGATATTAAGAAAATCCTGGGGGAGAATTTCATCAGAGTCTTCAAACAAGTGTGGAAGTGACTTTGAGCCAAAGACCAGGAAGGATTAGGTGATCAATGAGATTTAAGCATATTATTAATGTAATTGACTCTCATACAGAAGGTGAACCGACAAGAATTGCTACTAGCGGCTTGCCATTCCTGCCTGGCAATACTATGGCAGAAAGGAGGGATTACTTTAAAGCCGAATTTGATTATCTCAGGAAGGCAATCCTCTGGGAACCTCGAGGACACAGAGATATGTTTGGTGCTATTTTGACCTCTCCTACTGATTCGAGGGCACAAATAGGTGCCTTCTTTATTGACTCTGAGGGTTATCTTGATATGTGTGGACATGGTTCCATAGGAATCGCTACAGTCTGTTTTGACATGGGAATCCTTCCCCCAAAGCGCCCAGAGAATGGCTGGTTTTTAGACACACCAATAGGATTGGTATCCTTTAGACCAGAATTAGAGGCTGATAGGATTAAAACAATTACTGTCCAGAATGTTCCTTCTTTCTTATTCGAATCTGACCTTTCTCTCTCCATTCCTGAGATAGGAGAGGTTAAAGCTGATGTAGCTTTTGGAGGTAACTTTTTCATCTTAGTCGATACAGCTAAACTTGGCATATCTGTAGATAATAAGCAAATCAAAAATCTTATTGATATGGGAATGGTAATATGCGAAGCAGCTAATAAAAAAATTAAAGTCTATCATCCCCAATTCAGTAATAAAAAGTCTATAGAACTTGTTGAATTCTATGAAAATCTCAAGAACCGGGAGGCAGATGCAAAGAATGTAGTTATCTTTGGCAAGGGGCAATTTGATCGGTCTCCTTGTGGCACCGGAACTTGCGCTAAGATGGCTGCTTTACATGCAAAAGGTCTCTTAGAGCTTAATGTTGACTACATCCAGCAGAGTATACTTGGCACTTTTTTTACAGGGAAGCTAGTAAGTGAGACAAAGGTCGGGAAATTTTCAGCGGTCATACCAGAAATAACAGGAAGGGCATGGATCACAGGATTTAATCAACTCGTCGTTGACCCTAAAGATCCTTTTGCTGAAGGCTTTTTCTTAAGCTAGCCTACATTATCGCTTCATCTTTAAGGAAGGAATGAGTATGAAAAACTTGTGTGCATCCTGGAATGGTTACTCAATGTTATTTTTCAGTTCTAACCGCATCCAAAGGAGATAAAAATGCTAAAATATTTTGCTCATAAAAGATGTTATTCGTCATTAGCAGTTGCCGTACTATTATCATTTTTTCCCCTAAAGGCCATCTTTGCTCTTGATGGGAGAATTCAAGGGCGTGTACTTGATAAGTCAGGAAATCCGCTGGAGAAAGTAAAAATTAGCTTGTTTGATTCATCTCGAGGACTGAAATTTTCGACTAAAACGGATAAAAATGGAAAGTTTTTTAAAAGAGGGATTTTTCCCTCGACATATGAAATTACTTTCGAATTAGAGGAATACGTTACAGAAAAGGAAACAGTAAACATCCGACCTGATTGGACAGCAGAAATGAATGTTAGGATGCAAAAAGCTAAAGTTGATACAAGAAATGATTTTGAGATGGGATCAAAACTTTTTAAGGAAGGAAATTATGAAGAGGCAATTAAGTACTTTAAGAAAATTATAGATATATCCCCAAATATGGCTATGGCTTATTATAATCTTGGCCTCAGCTATTTAAGAACCGGGAATATTGAAGAAGCTCTAAGCTCCCTAAAAAGAGCCTTAGAATTAAAACCTGATATGGTTATAACTTATTTTGCTCTTGGTGAATGTTATGTCCAAAAAGAAATGTTTGATGAGGCTATCGGCAGCTTTAAAAACGCGACAGCCATAGAGCCTGATAATCCACGTATTTATTTCAACATTGGTCTCATTTATAGCAGAAACAACCAAATCGATGAGGCCCTCGCTGCGTTTAAAGAGGCTGAAAAGTTAGATCCAAATTTCTCTTCAAACCAGTATCAATTGGGCCTGCTGTATCTTAGAAAAGGAGATTTTGAAAAAGCCACTTCCTGTTTCGAAAAATTTCTAGAGCTTGAACCTAATGCTCCAGAGGCATCGCAGGTAAGAAAAATAATTGATGAGTTGAAAATAAAAAATAGGCAATGAAAAAGATATGAAAATAGAAAAGGAGATGAAATGATTAAAATACGGATTAGGTTCTTGATAATTACTTTGATTCTTTATGCTTTAATTATTTATCCAACTTCAATAAATGGAAAAGAGTTTAATAACAAAGTTTTTTCACCTGAATATAACGTTTTAATGGAAATGAATAGAAAGATTCCAATGCGAGATGGTATTAAACTAGCTACTGATATATACAGACCTGATGCAGAAGGGAAATTTCCGGTTATTCTGGTTCGAACTCCTTATGGGAGCGAATCTGTACGTTTTTCAAATGAAGGGAAATTTTTTGCCAAACGGGGCTATGTTTATGCTGTCCAAGACTGCAGAGGAAAATATGATTCAGAAGGCCAATGGTATGGAAAGCGAAGTGAAACAGATGATGGATATGACACCATAAATTGGCTTGCCACTCAAAAGTGGTCCTCAGGCAGCGTCGGGATGATCGGAAATTCATACCTGGGTTTAGTTCAATGGCAAGTTGCCTACACTCAGAATATCCATTTAAAAGCCTTGATTCCTATAGTCGCTCCCGTTACTTTAGGTAGAGAATCAGGAGGAGAATGTAATGGAGGAGCCAAGTCTCCGTTAGGTTTATCCTGGCTAGTTTCGACTGATGGGAGGGTGAATCAAAATGTTGATGCTTATGATTGGGACAAAATTTTCTGGCATCTTCCCTTGATAGAGCTCCCCAAATTATTAGGACGAAATATCCCATTCTGGGAAAAATCATTGAACTTAGAGGATCTTGGTTTCTGGGAAGAATATCTTCAATCTGCTGCTGAAGGAAGATGGACAGAAGAACTCAAGCAGAAAAAAGACTATCGAACTTGCTATGAAAAAATACAAGTTCCCATCTTGCAGATTTCTGGGTGGTTTGATGGTTCTTCCGAGTGCTGTTTTTACAATTATATTCAGACAAAGCGTCATGCTAAAAATGCCTTAGCTAAGAGAAACCAGCGAATTATCATGGGACCATGGAATCATTTTTATTATTATAACCGAACCTCAAAAGTTGGAGCTTTGGATTTCGGCTCAGACTCTGTTATTGATATCGATAACTTAATATTAAGATGGTTTGATAGGTGGTTGAAAGAAATACCGAACGGAGTTGAGGATGAAGCTTGCCTAAAACTTTTTCTTATGGGAAAAAATGAATGGAGAGAAGTTAGTGATTGGCCTTTACCGGAGACTAAATTCACCGCATTTTATCTTCATTCCTCAGGGCATGCAAATACTCTCAATGGTGATGGTAAGCTTAGTTTGGAGATGCCAAAAAATGAACCTTCTGATAAGTACATTTATGATCCTGCTAACCCTACTCCAGCCATTACAAGTGGAGAAAATAAAACATTGGCAGCTTCTGGACCGGAAGATATTCGACATATAGAAACAAGAGACGATGTGCTGGTTTATACTAGCTCTGTTTTAAAAGAAGATATCGAAGTTACGGGTTCAGCTTCAGTTGTTCTGTATGTGTCTTCCAGTGCACCAGAAACAGATTTTATTTTACGTTTGCTGGATGTACATCCCAATGGTTGTACATACCCTGTATATGTTACCTACAGTGGAGGTATTAATACCCGTTGTCTTAAACCTATTGGTGAAAGCCAAAGTGAAGAAAAAATCTTGAAGTGTGAGTTCGAACTTCCACCAACTAGCAACTTATTCTTAAAAGGTCATAGGATCAGGGTTGATATATGCAGTGCTGCCTTTCCTCTCTTCAGAAATCTAAATACAGGTGGCGACTTTGCTGGGGAAACAAAATTTAAGATTGCCTATCAAACTATCTATCATGACAAGGAACATCCATCTCACATCGTTCTTCCTATTCCTCCCCAAAACAAGTAATTCTAGTATTCGTAATGCCATTAAATATACTTCTCCTAGAGTGTATGAAACAGACTCTCTTCAATATCCTTATTGTGATTGGCGAATTAAAATCATTGCTTTTATCAGAAATTTTTCGCTGATGGACAGAATCATTTTCACATAAAATTGCATTTTATTGTTGAAAGTCAATCACCGCCTTCAGAAAACATTTTCTATAAGGTGGCTGAATAGATTATGACTTTAAAAAAAAACATTATAAAGGAGGAACTCGTGAGACATAAAGTTATTCCCATCTTGGTCTTGCTGCTGGCCGTTTTCGTGGTTGCGCAGGCCGAGCAAACCCAAAGCGAGCGGTTGCAGGGGCTGGACAGTTATATCGAGCAGGCGATGCTCGCCTGGAAAGTGCCAGGGCTCGCCATTGCAGTCATAAAAGAAGACTCAGTCGTCTTTATGAAAGGCTATGGGGTGCGCGAGGTCGGCAAATCGGCGCTGGTCAACGAGCATACTCTCTTTGCTATCGGCTCAACCACCAAGGCAATGACTGCGGCAGCGGTAGGCATGCTTGTAGATGAAGGGAAGCTGAACTGGGATGATCCGGTGACGAAGCACATTACGTGGTTCCAGCTTCTGGATCCTTGGGTCACGCGCGAACTCACCATTCGGGACTTACTTTGCCATCGGGTTGGAGTAGGGGGTGCTTCTCTTCCCGCTTATACAACCTTTGACCGGAACGAGGTGCTTAGGAGATTTAGGTACATCAAGCCGTACGCGCCGTTTAGGGCTGCCTACGACTACAACAACGTTATGCTTACCCTCGCAGGCCAGATAGTGGCAGCAGTTTCGGGGATGAGTTGGGATGAGTTCGTGCAGGAACGAATCTTCAAACCTCTCGGCATGACAGAGAGCTACACGAACATCGATCCGCTATGGGACACTGCGAGCGTAGCGCCTTGCTTTTGTTGTGATCTGCCGGGCCGTACCGTCGGTATTGAAAATGCTCGAAACGGCGCGAATTTGGCGATGCCCCACATGCCTGTCGAAGACGGGATCCGAACGATCCCGTGGCGAAAGTATGATAACATCGGACCTGCAGGCGGAGAACTCACTTCGAACATCGTAGACATGGCAAAGTGGGTGCAGCTTCAGGTTGGAAAAGGTGTATACAAGGGTCAGCGCATCCTCAGTGCCGCCGCTATTGAGCAGATGCATTCACCCCAGATGATCATTCCTTCTGCGAATGCACCAATATTTCTTAAACAAGAATCAGGCGTTCACTTCCTGGCTTACGGGCTTGGCTGGCGTATGAATGATTACCATGGCTGGAAAATGATCTGGCATACAGGGGGCGTATATGGTTTTTTGGCTCTCGTCGGACTGCTTCCTGAGGAAAACGTCGGCCTCGTCATCCTTTCAAATTTCGAAACGTCGAAACTTCCTCTTGTGCTTATGATGAGGATATTTGATGCGTATATAAGGGGGCCTGACCGCGACTGGAGTAAGCAAGTTCTGGCGAAGGAAAGGGCTCACCGGGAGGAGCAGCGGGCGGCTGAAAGCAGGTTGCAGGCGGCTCGAGTCAAAGGCACGAAGCCAGCTTTGCCGCTCAGCCAGTACGCTGGGAGATACATTGACGATGCTTACGGCACGGTTACTGTGACAGAAGAGAAGGGAGCGCTTGTCCTTCGGTTTCCAGGCGCAGCGACTGGAGATATAAAGCATTGGCATTACGATCTCTTTCGGCTTGAATTACGCGCTCCAGTGGCATACCCAATGTTTGTGACTTTCCAGCTTGACGAGGCAGGAAAAGTAACAGAAATGCGAATCGAGGGTCTTGCGGATTTTAGTCGACTCCCAGACAAGTAGAACCCAGTGCCTTGAATCGATAAGCAGCCTAACCTGGTCTTGATATCCTAGCTCATGCATTAAGAGAGTACCAGGCTCCCTCTCTTAAGCGGAAAATGAGGTCT
>DATKWM010000140.1:0-8895 GCA_035529575.1 Desulfatiglandales bacterium | reverse complement strand
CTGCGGGCATGAGATCCTTCCTGGTTCCATATTTTGTAATAGTTGTGGAGAGAAGATTACTTAGTGCTTCGATTCGCAAACACTATAACGTATTCTAATGAGTATAATCTTTGCGATTGTCTTCGACCCAGAGACATGTCGGCGAGCTCATGTCGAGTCGCTCAGACCGAAGGGCTCACTCGACTCGGCCGAGCTCGTCGCGGGCAGCACTTAGTCCCACCCTCGGCCATGAGCCTTTCGGCAGTGAGACATGTCGACGAGCTCATGTCGAGTCGCTCAAGGCCGAACTGCTCGGGCCGAATGGAGTAAATAAATACGTCATCGAATTTATGAATCGAGGGACTAAGGAGTAATGTTTTATTAATCTTGTACTCAGTTTTCATCGTATCATTCTATGCTATTATACTGCTTTTTCGCTAAATTCCAATAGTAATCAGTATTGACTTTGCCTTTCCCATAAGCTTCATGCCAGCCTTCAGGCACAGGCATCTGCTCATATAAATGTTGGCGCTGAGCTTCAAGCAACATTCTTGGTTTATTTCGCCTCGTAAGAGACAAGCTGCCTGAAAAAGCGTAGTGTGTTTACAGGCGCCTCCAAAAACTTATCTGTTATTCAAGGGACATGCTTTCAAGCACTCAAGACAAAGATAACTGCCATGGTCGTCAACTCCCACAGTGTTTACTATTGTTTCAAATGAGAACCTCTCTTTTACATTCTGGTCTCCCAGCACAAGTGCCATAAGGGGATTGGCACCTGAGTAACGTATGCATAGGTTATGATCAACTTTCCCTGTTTTTTCTATTGCGTTAACAGGACACGCCTCGATGCAGTGGAAACAGTCAGAAGTACAGAGTTCGTCACGTAGCTTTTCTGTTGGCTCTAAATCTAACGTGGTTAACACGCTCCCTAATAAAATCCTTGAGCCATAGATGGGATTAGCAAGTAAACCACATTTGGTGAGTTTACCTAAGCCTGCTTGCTCAGCCCAATAAACCAGAGATAAAATTCCCCAAAACTCATGGTCCACTAATTTCCATGGGTAGCACCCATATATCGGGGTGGCGGAATAGCCTTTTTCCTCTGAAAGGAGGCAAAGCTGGTTGGAGACCATGTCAAGAGATCTATAAACCATATTGCAATAGCGCCAGTATAAGGCCAGATCATTATTATCTGCGTAGATAATTCCCCTTGGGATTGGCACTCCGTAACAAATGATTGATTTTGCCTCCCTTAGAATAGTGTTGGGAGAGAAATTTTCTGGTACCCGAGGCAGTGCACATATCCCTGATATTCCCGTAATAGTGATACCTTTGCAGTTGAGGAAATTTTTAAGCTCATCTTCGATGCTCTTTTTTTTCATTCTGTCCCCCTAGCCCATGTGTTAAGGGAAATTTTGACTAAAACACTGATTACAGCGAAGCCTAATTTTAATTTAGGCATTATTTTGAAAAATATTTTTCTATATCTCAAAAAGTTGTCTCGGGCTTTTAGTTAGGATTTCATTGCCCTTGTGAGTGATCAAGATCACATCTTCCAATTTAGCCACTCCAACATTCTCATCCATAATGTGCATATCTAAAGCAATTACATAACCATCCAAGACTTCTGAATGATTATATTCAGACAGTGTGGGAGGCTCATTTAATTCTAATCCAATGCCATGACCAAATAAGTTGAGACTTTTTCCCTTCCCCAAAATTTAGAAAAGTATCTGTTACCTTGAGTTCTTTTGATCTTTCTATTGCCATCTGATAAATTTCACTGCATTTCATTGGTGGTTTTATTTGCCCTATAAGATAATCAGCGATTTCTTTTAGATTATCATACATTGTTTTAATCTTTTTATTGGCCTTTCCTAAAATGTAAGTCCTGGTCTGGTCTGCGTGGTACCCCTCTACTAATGTTGGGATGTCAACGATAAGGAGGTCTCCTTTTGAAATTTTTCTCCTCGAAGGTCCGGCTGGAACTGATGGGCTCAATCCTACACCTGTTATTGTATAGACGACCCCACTAATTTTAAAAAGGTTTTCTCCAGAAGATATAGGCCCTCTGCTCATAAAAAAATCTGGTTGCCTAATGAAAAATATTCCTTCATGCCCTGCCAATCTATGAGCGTTTTCAACAGCGGAGGCAAGTTCAAGCTCTGTTATTCCTTCCTTTAATGTCGACAAAACTACTTTATGCCCCATGTCAATTGCTTCACAAGCCTCTTTGATCTTGCCTATTTCAGATGCATCTTTTCTTTTTCTTTGTTCCAAAATAAAAGGTGATATATTGACAAAATAGAAATCAGGAAAAATCTTTTTAAATTCATAAAATTGTTTTGTTGGCAGGATGTCTATTTCAGTTCCAATCTTCTCCTTATTTTGCAGTTTCGAGAATATTTCTCTGTAAATAATTTCTAATCGGCGTTCATCCCTTAGTTTGTCTTTTTCGATAAATACGTCATTTAAGGCGAATTCAAAACCACTTTTAACAAATAGGAAATAGTCTTCGGCTAATACAACAAGGTAGGATGGCTGGGCTGTTCCTGTGTAATAAAATATATCCCGGGAGTAAAACAACAAGGCACCGCAAAATTCTTCTTTTCGTATCTTATCTTGTAATACCTTTATTCTGTCTGTCTTTTCCATTTCGTAAATTCTTTCTCAAATTACGAATAATACTGGGGTTAAGCTATTAGCCGAAGATAGATTATTTACGTTGACTGGTTAAACTGAGAGTATTTGATATAAACTATGTCCAGATATGAGAGTTATTTATGACACTGGTTTTTTATAAATTGATCTCTTAAATCTTTTGGAACGCTATTCAAAGGACAATGGAAATATATGCATTGATTACATTCATACCTTTTCAGGGTAGATCCAAAGACAGTCCACGAAAGAAGGTAAATAACTAACAAGAGTGGCTTGGTAAATAACCAGTAAATAGGAAATAGAATTATGATTAAAAAACCTAAACATATCATAAATTTATCCAAAATTTTTAAAGGAAATTGTCTGGCTTTGAAATATTTTGGAACCCCCCAAATAAACAGGCATTTTGTGGTATACCCATCTTGACAATAATGAGGGCAATGGGAGCAAAAAAACCTATATTCCACAATTAAAAATTGAGCCAGAAATACAAGAATATATACCATAGCCCAGATAAGTGAAGATTTTAAAATAGCTATGAAAGCAGTAATAAAAGGTATTGCAGCAAAGAGGGTCCAGTAAATATAATCTGAAAATTTATACCTTGTTTTTAATCGGTTTTTCATATCCATTTTCACTTTCCTTTATCTCCTCCCTTAATGAGGCTTAATTTGGGTACCTCCAATACTGGTCGGTTTGCCTTCATCCGTATCCAGTTGATAGCACGTAATACAGTTTGTTGCTGAACGATGCGCTGCTCCAGTGTAAATTTACCTGGAAAGTTTAGCATCATTATGCCAATCAGTATAGTGATAATGCCTTGACCTGGCAGAAGCAACATTGCAAGACCAGCTATGATAAAAATGAGGCCAAGAAGATTCTTGAGAGCCAGGACTAAAATACGTATGAACGAATACCGTCTATAAAAGTGATCTGGCTTTTGCTTCTCACACTTGAAATAATCTGATGGGATGCGAACAACTAAGATGGGGATTATAATCAGGGTTCCCACAAATGTGGCCATTGATAGTGACCCAATCCACCAGAAAGCGATCTCATGAATATGAACCCACTCAAGTATCATAATTTGTCCGGTAATATATGTAGTACGGGCATTGACCCCAATTTAATACGTTTCAAACGTAGTTTAGCAGTAACTGCTCAGGCTCAACCTTCCGGGTTTCACGCCTGCCCGCCCCGATTGTATCGGGACAGGCGGGGTTCAAGCCTGCCCTGCCCGCCCTGGCGCGACTTCCTTGGCAAATATTGCAATTTCTATATTATTTATAAGTCCTGGCAATACAGCCTAAGCATTGCATGCCAGGTCTGGGCCAGGGGTGCGATGTAACGTGCGCTTTAAAACGGTCCTAATGAACACTGCGCCTAAGGATTCTATGATAAGGACTGCTAAACCAGGTCTGGGTCAGGGGTTCGACAGATGAAAAGCGGATTCAATTCCTTGACGAATTCAGAGCTCATCCGGCTCTTTCAGTAGACCAGGCAGTCTTGCACACAAATCCGGAGCGAATTCTATGTCGTCCAATAAATCTGATGAAAATCATAAAGCAATTAATCCCGATTTCATCGGGAAACGGTGAACGGTGAACGGTGAACCTAACAACCTTAGTAGCTACGTTTAGCATTTAATCTTCAGCGCATTTGGCATAACAGTGAAAGAAAAGACATCAGATTTCCATGCATAGTTGCCATCGATTTGTAGTATCAATGGACGTTCTAACTTTACAGAAATTTTCTGACCAGTGCAATATTTACCAATGCGATTACCAATAGTGAATGCAGTTACCGCTCCGATGGCGCACTTAAATAGCCCTGAATTTATACAAAGGATATGCAGTTTCCGGTCATCAAACCGGGCTTCTGGCACAACATTCATTCCGAAACCATAATACGGCTGCTTGACTACCATAAGACTTAACAGACTCTTAGCATTAAATGTTGCGTCATCTGCTGTAATCGTGGCAATGGCTCGCTTATATTCTCTGAAATATGCGTTGAAGGTGGCGCGTAGATATGTTTTGAAACCAGTAGCACCTTGGGCGAGGTATTGATTTCGAAGGCGGATAAGTGTCCCTTCGATCCCTATGGATGTCATAAAGGCATGCTTTTTTTTGTCACAGTTGATCAGGTCGTATTCGTGTATTTTGCCATCTCTAATGTGCATCGCAACATCAGCCAGACTCCCTTTATAACGGAGCGCATGTCGCATTGCGTTACCTGTGCCTAAAGGGAGATAGGCAATTGTTGTCTGGGTTGTGTCTATAGAATTGATAATGTCAGAAAATGTCCCGTCCCCCCCGGCGGTGACGAGCACATCATAGTGGGTGGCAAGCTCACGCGCACATTGACCAAAATCGTCCGTTGTTATGGTATCGAGTCCGAATATTTTTGCATCGAGAATCTCCGCGGCATTTGCTAGCACAGCGCGCTTCTGATCAATAGTCATTTTTCCAGAGACAGGATTTGTGATAATTGCATACCGCATTTTAGTGCTCAGGAAAGCTCAGAAAGGCTTAGTGCTTTGATTTCAAATGCAGTAAGGTAATCTAACAAGTTAGAGCAGTTGTTTGCTCCATTCGGCTTGAGCGACTCGACATGAGCTCGTCGACATGTCTCATGGCCGAAAGCATCACTAAGTCCTGAATATTTGTATATAAGCAAACTTTGTCAATTGTAAAAATGTACGTGTGTAATTCGTATAATAGGTTGTCTTTTGAAGAAATGCAATCGGATTTCAGGAAAAGAGGCGATGAGGATAGAAGGCATTAGATCACAGATTGCCTATATCTCAATTTTTTCTCGGGGAGCATTGAGATGAGGAAAATTGTCAGGAGCGGTATTATTGCCAGACAGTAAAGAATAACACGGATCGAAAAAATATCCGCAAGCTTTCCTGTCAGAGGAGCCATCATTCCTCCAAATCCAAAGGCCAGCCCCATCATTAGGCTTGACACCATTGATTTTCCCCGTGGAGCCAATTCCTGTGCCATTGCTACTCCTAGCGGCATGGTAGCCATGGAAAAAGCTCCCGCCAAAAAAGCGCTCACATAGACCCAGTTGCCAGGAAGATAGAGAAGCAGGAACAGGCTGGGTGTTGCCAGGCCATGGGCATAATAAAAAATGGGCTTATATCCAATTCTATCAGATAGGTGACCGGCAAGAAGCCCGCTCATTGCTCCAGCCACGGTAAAGATAGACACTATTGCTCCGATAGAAATGAGGGAATATCCTTCCTGTGCGTAAAGCACTGGTATAAAGCTCCTGAAAGACACACCAACAAAGGCTCGCAAAACCATCACCACCCAAAGCAGGATAATCGATTTCCATACTGCTCCCAATACTTCTTTAATTGAATGGAGAAAGCCCAGATCTTTGAGTCCCTCACTCTCGGGTGAGGGCACGATCCTGAAAAGAAGAATCATCACTGCCAGGCCAAAGATCATTGTGAATGGGGATATTTTTAGGCCGTAGGAACCTACTAGATAGGTGATAAAGAGTGGCCCCACCCCAAAGGCAAATGTACCACCCACATTGAAAATCGACATGGAAAATCCAAAATTCCTACCCGAGTAAGCAGAAATCATACCGGCAACCGAAGGATGAAACATAGACGAACCGATGGATCCTATGGATATAACAAGAAGCAGCACCAGAAAACAGGGGGCTATTCCCACAAGAGGAATAAAGACGATGGCAAGAAGCGGACCACCAAGCACAAAGAAACGCGTTCGGTAGCGGTCAGCAAGGTATCCCACGGAAGGTTGAACAATAAAAGCGAGAAAACGGCTTATTCCTACGATGAGACCGACCTGTGCCAGTGTGAGGGAATATTTTTCGACAAACACAGGAAGGAGAGGATTGATAAAAGAAGAATAAAAGTCACCAATAAAATGAATGAGGGTCAATCCAAAGATAACCTTTATATCAATAGTTTTTTGATCTTCCATTGTAGTAGGGAGTAAAAAAACCACCATCTGGTGGCTTTTTTATTTCAATGTTCTTAGACTAATTTTGGAATAGCTTAGTCCCTCGATTAATAAATTCGATGACGTATTTATTTAGACTTCGGCTGAGCGACTCGACGTGAGCTCGCCGACACGTCTCAGTCGAAGCCCTCGGGATTAAGTGCTGCCCGCGACGAGCTCGGCCGAGCCGAGTGAGCCCTTCGGTCTGAGCAGTTCGGCCTTGAGCTCACTGCCGAAAGGCTCTGGGTCGAAGACAATCGCAAAGATTATACTCATTAGAATACGTTATAGTATTTGAGAATCGAAGCACTTAGCATTCCAGGTCGCGAGGCTTCTATCAACGGCAGAGCCGCAGCTTTAGCCTTAGATTATATGTAAGCGTTCACAGGTTCAGAGTTCACTGTTCAGGGTTACCTTTCTTTCGTTGACCTTGCTCGTAGGACTGTTAAGATTTTCGGTGAACCCTGAACCATTGAATCCGTGAACGTTTACGGGTATGTTTAGATTATACCAGGGCCCTGGTAACTATCTCTGCCACATCCAAAACCTCTAATTTATACTCCAGTTCTTCTATCTTAACAGCATCGTCCAGCATTTTGGCACATTGTGGACAGGCAACAGCTATAATCTGTGCACCAGTATCAAGCGCTTGCCTTACTCTAATTCGATTGGGGCTGTCATCACCACCGCCAAGAATATCGGTAAAGAAATTTCCTCCGCCTCCACCACAGCAGAAGGCATTTTCCCTGTTTTGATCCATCTCAATCAGCTCGATTCCGGGAATGGAGGCCAGGATTGTTCTTGGGGCCGCATATTCCTCATTATGTCTTCCCAGGTAACAGGGGTCGTGATAGGTTATTGTGGCCTTATATTCTTTTAATGGTATTTTTTTGGACTGTATCAATGGGGCAAGTATTTGGGTATAATGATATATTTCAATATTCCCCTCAAGGCCTGGATAATCTTTTTTAAATGCATTAAAGGCATGGGGATCGAGGGTGATAATCTTTTTTATCCCGAGTTCCTTGAATAAGGCGGTATTCTGTTCTGCCAGATGCTGAAATAACCCCATCTCACCAAGAGTTCTCACCTCATTTCCGTCACAAAGTTCTCTATTACCAAGGATTCCTATAGATACACCAGCTTGAATGAGAATATTTCCCACTGCCCTGGAAATCTTTTTAGCTCGTTCATCATATGAGCCGACACAGCCAATATAGAAGAGATAGTCTTGATCAACATATATTTGAATAGCTGTTCCATCTGCCCATTTTTCCCTCTCCTCTGCTGGTTCTTTATAGGGATTACCGCTAATGTTGATGTTTTTCAGATAATCTCTTACAGCAGGTGGTATAATGCCTTTATTTACCATTTCTTCCCTGGCCGCAATAAAGATATTGACCAGATCATCACTAAATGTAAATACACAATGCTCAACACAGTTGGCACATGTGGCACAGGAGAAAAGTATTTCCTGAAGGTGATCGCTGTTTATTATCTCATCATTGAGCCAAGCACGTATCAGCCACATCCTGCCACCAGGGGCATATGATTCAAAGAAAAATTTCCGGTATGATGGGCAGTTGAAGTCATAATAATCACTGGTAAATTTGCAATAACCGCACCTAAAACACCTATGAACGATCTCTTCATATTTCATCTAATTCACCTCCCAGTTTCCAGGATTCATAATGCCATTTGGGTCTAAGTTATTTTTTATCATCTTCATGAGATTGCGGGTGTTTGGATCCATCCGCTCAATTGCCAAACGCTGTTCATCTACGGTTGCCTTCCAAAAAACTCCACCAATTTCAAGGACATAATCGCTGACCTCATGCAGTGCCTTCCTAACCCTATCCATCATATCTGGGTCCGCCCGATTGAATGTAAAGGCAAAACCATACATCATACAGTGACCTCCGCCGATAATCCTGGCCATGCCAGAATATCCAAGGTCATACTTAGAAGACAGCTCCTCCACCTTTCGACTACATTCAGGATACCTTTCAACCAATATGATTGGCCCGGAATATTCAAATCCACCACCCTTTTTTACATCAGCAAATCTGCTGACACTTCTCTGAGGCATCTCCAGGAGTGTTGGCTTCATAGCCGGCTGAACCCACATAAATCCACCATCTTTTGTCTTTATAAACTTATCAACTGCATCCCAGATCATCTTTCTTTTAAACTCAAGTTCCTCATCTGTGTCACCGGTTATAAATATTGTTACATGGTGGTTATCTTTGAATATAAGAGGTTTTGGCTGGGA
>DATKWM010000139.1:0-8499 GCA_035529575.1 Desulfatiglandales bacterium | reverse complement strand
TGAGGTGCCATCTCCTTTCCCACTTCATTGAGAGCAATGCTCAGATCCGCATCTTTCTCTAAGTGATACCTGAAGAAACGATTGTAGTCCATCTTGTAAATATGATCACCTGATAGGATCAAGACATGGTGCGGTTTTGTTTGCTCAATGAGGTAGAGGTTTTGGCGAATGGAGTCAGCAGTTCCCTGGTACCAGTCTCCGCTGATCCTTTGTTGAGGTGGAACAATTTTTAAGAAATGCCCAAGCTTCTGATTAAATATATTCCAACCAGCTTCCAGGTGATCAGTTAGAGACTGGGATTTATATTGAGGGAGAACAATTATCTTATATAGTTGTGAATTTATGCAGTTACTCAGGGTCAGATCTATAAGCCTGTAGATACCACCAAAAGGAACCGCAGGCTTCGCCCTGTCCAGTGTAAGAGGCATGAGCCTTTCGCCTCTCCCACCGGCCATGATAAAAGTGAGAGTATTTTTCATGACTCCATTATAGTGAGAACACCGTTATTTGTTATCTACAAAAAGTATGTGAAAAGGATGGTGGGATGTCAAGGGAAAAGCCAAAATGCCACACTGCTTAGAGCCAATTTTTACTAAGTCCCTCGATTCATAAATTCGATGACGTATTTATTTAGACTTCGGCTGAGCTCAGTCGAAGCCCTCGGGACTAAGTGCTGCCCGCGACGAGCTCAGCCGAGCCGAGTGAGCAATCACAAAGATTATACTCATTAGAATACGTTATAGTATTTGCGAATCGAAGCACTAAAGTGAAGCGCATTTACCTTATAAGTCAATAAAATGCAGATGGGGGATTGAGATATTTTTAGCCGTTCAGGGATTTAAAGGTTTAATGGTTCAAGGTTCACCGAAAACCCGCCTACCATCTATCGGGAAGGTCTTGAATCCCGATTTTATTGGGGGACCCGTAAACGCTTACATATATTTTTATGAAATAAGACTCAAGGAAGGGTTTGAGCTGAAAAGGGGGCTTTTAAAGCCCCCAAAATTAGCACTAAAAACTTACAGTAAGCGCGACAAAAGGACCAGACATATCATAGTCAAAGATGACATCATCCTCATCTATATCTATGACAAAGGTTTTATAACCGCCGTGAATATCTAGGAAGGGGAGCGGGGTCCATGATATATCAGCCATGAGCTCATATATTGTATTTCCTGCGTAACCGATAGCAGTTCCCCTTAATCTGGCCTCGAGGACATCGGCGAGCATCCCTATATGCAGATTAAGTCCAATCATAGGGATAGGAAGGGTGAAGTCCGCTTTTTCATCAATAACAGTTCCTGTGGTGGTCTTCAAACCTACCTCACCATCCAAATATTTGATCTGGAAAACGACACCTAAGGAAAATCCGGCCAGCACATTTTCCAGATTTAAAAAATCATATTGATAGTGAAGATCCATCATCCTGTATTCAATTGAGGACTCTACCAGGGATGTGGCACTATAAATCACTCCATTAAAAATAATCTGCTCGGTGAGTGTTTTTTTGCCTGAATAGTCAATGTCTGTATATGTCAAAGATAGATGATGCCTGCCACCTCCAAGGAAAACCTCAACGGATGGATAATTCTCATCCTCAGTTCCGAGGTCCTTTTCAAAATCAATTGTTGTGCCGATGATGCTGGCTTCATCCACTTTTACATTCCCATCAAGCGAGGGAAACCAGTAGTAGCCTCGGGCTCCAATCTCAAAGGCAGATGATGATGCTGGTAAAAGAAGTGCAACCAACAGCAACGATAAAGCTAGATATATTTTTTTCATTTACTTCCTCCTTCTTTAGATTATTTTGCCAAATTTGCCTTTGCCAGCGGAACCAAAGGTGATTCCTTGAACTGATTTACAAAGTCTTTAAAGGTTTCCTTTGACTTTTCTTGCTGGCCGCTCAGGGCATAGAGCCTACCAAGAGAAAACATAGCCTCTTCTTTAAGAAAATTATTTTCGTCATCAATTATCTTTTTAAGATGTTGTATGGCTGATTGATGCTCGCTTTTGGCTTCGTATGCAGCAGCGAGGCCAAAATGGGTCATTAAATGGTAAATAGAAGCAGATTTATCTTTTTTTAGATACGTTTGATAGAGTGATATAGCCTCATCATATTTACCCTGACCAAATTTTAGGTAGGCTAGTTGGGGGATGGCCAGTGTAGCCATCTTTGTCCAGCCATATTTTTTTATGAGACTATCAAGTTCCTCGATCGATTTGTTAATAGTATCTTCACTTATGTAAGAGGAAGAATCTGACACCAAAATTGTATAGGCCAGGTTATAGGCAGCTAGGGACTTTTTATTTAAATGCTTGAAATAAAGACTAATGCCAATAACGATGGCAATAATAATCATTACACTTACAGCCAGGTATTGAATTTGTTTCCCATGAGTAGAAACGTACTGAAAAAATCTGGTGGAAAGGCTAATAAATTCATCGTCCTTTTTAAGGAGCTCTTTTCTGGTTGTCTTCTTTTTTGCCATAGTTTAAAAACCTGTAGAGTTTTATTTTTTTGATTGAAAGTAATTAACAGATGTGCAACCTTTCTTCAAGGAAAAATAACTATGAAACCATCTTTTCATCCAAAATTGATAAATGACTCTTTTTCAGATCCCGGTCTTTTTATCCCATTCCTTTTTGAAAAGAGGGCTTTGCTGTTCGACTTAGGAGATTTATCAAAACTGTCTGCCAGAGATCTTTTAAAGATTAGCCATGTTTTTGTTACACATACCCACATGGATCATTTTATAGGCTTTGATGCCCTTCTTCGACTTCTCCTTGGACGAGATAAGGAAATTTATCTATTTGGTCCCTCGGATTTTATTCAAAAAGTGGAAGCTAAACTCAGCTCATACACCTGGAACCTTATAGAGAACTACGAAAACACTCTTTCTATACATGTGACAGAGATAAAAAGAGAAAAGATACTTAAGCAAAGATATGATAGCAGAGATAGGTTTAAGCCTACTGGAGACCCTCAGGAGCTTCTATTTACAGGGAATTTACTTTCCGAGGAACACTTTTCAGTTAATGCTGTAATTCTGGATCACAAAATAGACTGTATTGGGCTAACACTCAAAGAGAATTTTTCTATCAATATAATTAAAGAGGGACTAAAGGAACTTGGACTAGAGGTCGGTCCCTGGCTGAGAGAGTTCAAGAAGGCAGTCTATGAAGAAGGCAATTCAGCTCAAAATTTTAAGGTAGTTTGGAAGGATAAAGACAAGAGAATAAGGGAAAAATATTTTACTCTTTGTGATCTGAAAGAAAAAATTGCCATGATCTCACCAGGACAAAAAATTACTTACATTGCCGATATGATCGGAAGCCCTGAAAATATAGCAAAAGCTGTTGATTTAGCCCAGGATTCAAGCACCCTTTTTATTGAGGCAGCCTTTTTAGATAAGGACAAAGATATGGCACAAAGAAAGTATCATTTGACAGCAAAAGAGGCTGGCCTTGTAGCTCGAAGAGCGAAGGTCAAAGAGCTAACTCCTTTTCATTTTTCACCCCGATATTTTGGCCAGGAAAAAGAACTTATTCAGGAGGCAATGACGGCCTTTCGATCAGGTACATGAGGAGAGATTAGGTTGTAAAATTTACTATTCAAATGTTAAATGATAAGCAAATGAGGCGTGTATATTAAGAAATTGAACCGTAATATTTTCAGGAAACGGAGGAAAGGGGTTTGCGAGCCTTATAGCTTTAATGGCATGTTTATCAAGGATTTTGTGTCCTGAGGATTTTTCTATGTTACAATCAATGAGGCTACCATTTCTGCCCAACCTAAACACTATGAGAAGATTGCCCTGAATAAAATTCTGTTGGGCCGATAATGGATATATCCAGTAACTAAATATTTTTTCCTTTATTACCTTTGTATATGGATGATAGGTTGGATCCTTGGTGTTTAAGGAAATTGTTGCCTCTTTGGTTTCCACAGGCAATTCACTATGAATTTGACTAATAGCAGGATCGCTTTCTTTACTGCTTTTCTTAATCTCTTTGATAGGAGGGCGTATCAAGTCTACCTTATAGGTTCTGCGCTCACTAAAAGGGAAAATACCCTGAAAGGCTATAATTATGCCTATATGGATTATTATTGATAAAAAAAATGTGATAGGGATAATCCGTTTTCCCTTTAACAAGTAATAGCTATGTATGTTCATTCGGTCCATTGACCCATAACTCTTCCTTCTTTTTAAACCACCAATCACTGCTATCTGTGGTAACAATTTCATCAGCCAGTGTTTTAGCAAAATCAGTAATAAGGCGCTTGGCTGAATATTTTAGCCATTCAGCAGCAGATATATTTCCTAAGTCCTGTTGCCTTTTTAGTTCGAGGATAAAATCAAGTTGATCAGCATCCTGAGATAATTGTGCCTCGAGAGTTTCCTTGGAATTAAATTCATCGATTAAGGATACAATTTCTTGGCCAAAAGAAAGTTTTCGGGCCAAATCATTCACAGCCTTATTCTCATTCACAGTTACATATCTTTTGTTAACATAGTTGTGATCGCCTGTTCTGGCTTCATGAAAATCGTGAAAAAGGCTCATGAGGACTACTTTCTGCATATCTGCTTTTGGCTCATTTTTTGCGAGGAGGTACGCTATCACGGCAACTCTAAAAGAATGCTCAGCAACTGACTCATTGCCTGTGCCCAAAAATTGGTAACCAGACCGTGGGGTTTTTTTTAATATACCTATTTCAAAAAGAAAATTTACAATATTTTTCATAAGAAGTGTTTAAGGTTGTTGGTTGTTGGATACCGAATGCTTGGTTATGCGAACATACAGGAAGGGCAATGAATACGCCAGTTTCTGTAATACTAATGTATCTTTGTCAATTCGATCTCTCCCCAGCTTGCCATTGTTTTGCCAATGATTACCACGCCACCTTTAATATCTTTGGATTCTCTCATTGATTCAATTTCTCTTTTAAGCTTAAATTGATTGGTTATTCTGTTTCCAAGTGCTGTTGCTGCTGCGTCCGCGATTGATGCTTTGCTGGATATAATGCAGACTGAATCAGCACTTCCAAGGCTAAGGGAATGTCCCACAGTAGCTGAGGAGGTACAGATGCCCGCTGGCATCTGCTCTGGATGTATCACAATACCGAGCTTATCGCTTAACTTTGAGCTTCCAGCAAAGATGGAAACTGTAACAGGTCTTTCGGTTTTCAGAAAGATATCTCCACCATTTTCAACAATAAGTTCCTCAGTATATTGTAGAAGGTCTCTGCCAACAAGCTGAGCTATTGTACCTGCTACTGCTGCCATTGGACCTACATCAAAGATTCTCGTAGCTGAAATCATCTCCCTTATTATCTCAGGGGCAAAAGGATCTTTAGGATAAGGGAGCAGAGTAGAGAGAAAATCTGGTTTTGACTTTATATAGTCTTCCAGTTGCCTTCGATAGTGATATACACTGTCCCTGGTCTGTTTCCTAAGATCCTTGGAGGAACTGACCATGAGATCAGTTTCTTTGATCAAAACCCTGAATGAGATCAAGTCCTTGGGATACACCCCTTTTCTGTAAGCATGGTCTTTGGACACTATCTAATCTCTATTCAAGTTGGTAGTTGGATGCTTCTTTGGTTATAATCACGTCATGCACATGCCCCTCCTTTAGACCTGCGGCTGTGATCTTTAAAAATTTTGCCTTGGCCTGTAACTCCTTAATATCGCACGCACCAACATAACCCATACCTGCCCTTAGGCCTCCTATAAGCTGGTAGGTAGTATCTGCTAAAGGTCCTCGATAAGGGACTCTTCCAACTATGCCCTCTGGTACCAACTTTGTTTCTCCTTCTGTTATTTTCTGAAAATAGCGATCTACACTCCCCTCTCTCATAGCCTCTACAGAACCCATACCTCTATATACCTTATATGTTCTCCCTTGAAAAAGCACAGTCTCTCCTGGGCTCTCTTCTGTGCCGGCAAGGAGATTTCCAATCATGACTGATAATGCTCCTCCAGCTATTGCCTTGGTAATATCACCAGAAAATCTCATACCACCATCAGCGATAATTGGAATATTTTTTTTCGATGCTTCTTGAGCGCACTCCATAATAGCTGTCATTTGTGGTACACCAACACCAGCAATTATTCTTGTTGTGCATATTGAGCCTGGACCTATACCAACTTTTACCGCATCAACACCAGCGTCGATAAGAGCCCTCGTGCCCTCGGATGTAGCGACATTGCCGGCTATTAGCTCCAGGTCTGGAAAATTCCTTTTGGTCTCTTTTACTGCTTCAATTACACCTCTAGAATGTCCATGCGCAGAATCAATAACAATAACATCTACATTTACATTTATTAACCTATCAATTCTCTCATCTCTTTCTGGTCCAACACCAACAGCTGCACCAACCCGTAGTCTACCAAGATGATCCTTGCATGAATGAGGGTATTTTTTTATCTTTTCAATATCCTTTATTGTTATGAGCCCCTTCAATTTTCCTGCATCGTCAACAACTAACAGCTTTTCTATCCTTCTTTCATGCAAGATGCTTTTTGATTCTTCTAAGGTTGTTCCAACTGGTGCTGTGGCAAGATTATCCTTGGTCATTACATCTTCGACTTTCTTATCCAGATTTGTTTCAAATCTTAGATCCCTGTTGGTTATTATCCCCATTAAATTTCCCTTTTTCACAACAGGTACCCCGGAAATTTTGTATTTTTCCATAATGGTCAGTACCTCTGAAATTTTCTGCTCCGGGTCAATAGTAATAGGGTCAATAATCATACCACTTTCTGATTTCTTAACCTTCTCAACCTCTAAGGCCTGCTTTTCTATAGTCATGTTTTTATGTATGAACCCTAAACCACCCTGCCTGGCCAATGCTATGGCGGTTTCTGATTCGGTAACTGTGTCCATTGCTGCACTGACAATAGGTATATTAATGGAAATATTTCGAGAGAGCTCTGTTTTAACATCTATATCTTTCGGCAATACTCTAGATTCCCCAGGTAATAAAACAAGATCATTAAAGGTCAGCCCTTCCCTCATTAATTGATCATCCATTCTTTTTTCCTCCCATATATTGTAAAAGTATGCCCTCTAATAAATCAGAATAACATATTATTATCTCATCTTTTTCAAAATAATCCATAATTTTCGTTACAATTATAGTGCCAGCTAAGACAATATCCTCTCTTCCAGGTTCTAGGCCTGTAAGGTTTAGCCTTTTTGCTTCTGGAATCTTTTTCATTTTGGTGAATAGAAGTTCAATATCCTTTCTTTTAATTACAAGGCCATTTAATTTTTCATTAAACTCTGTTTCTCTAATACCATGTATCATTGCGGCCAAGCTAATTATGGTTCCACCGGTTCCTACAAGAGAGAACGCTCCTTTACATAACTCTTTAATATATTGAAGCTTTACTTTAAATTTATTCTCAATATATTTGACAAGTCGATATATTTCTTCATCACTAGGGGGATCGGAACTTAAATAATCGTCTGTTAAAATAACTGCGCCAAGATTTATTGATATGGTTTCCAATTTTTTATTATTGGTCCAGATAAATTCGGTGCTTCCACCACCACAATCAAAAATAACCAGAGGCTCTCTCCTGCGGTCCAGTGAAGATAAAACTCCTCTGCAAGTCAGATCAGATTCCTCTTCCCCTGTAATGACCTTTACATTATGCCCTAATTTTTTATCAATCAAGGCAATAAAGTTATTTCGGTTGCGTGCCTCTCTTACTACCCCTGTTGCTACTACAATAGGAGATGGGATATCAAATTGACGTGCAATATCAAAAAAATCCCTCAGCACAGAGATGCTTCTGGACATAGGCTCAGGCTCAATTATTCTAGCTTCTTTCTTGCTGAAATTTTTGCCAAGTCTTGTGATGACTCGCTTTCTCAAAATAGGTTTTAAGGTATTCTCCGATATGCCTTTTTCAGCAATTAACATCCTAATAGAATTTGTTCCTATTTCTATGGATGCAAGAGGATTCATGATTTTTATATCGGACTTTCTACAATTCATCCAAGTCATAGGTTTTTAGTAGCAGTCGATTTACACAAGACACATGGAATAACGGATTTATGGAATAATGGAATATTGGATAATAAAAATTGAATATTGATGTTGGAAATTCACACTTGTCAATAGTCAATATTCAATAGTCATTTGATTGAACCCCTGGCCCAGAACTGGTTTGCACGGCGGAGTTCAACGGGCGATGCCTCAATAACATTACAGCTATAGGAGCTTATCCCGTGAAAGTCGCGCCTCCCGATCCCGTCCCGGTCTCGGGACGGGAGGGCGGGCCATCATTCCAGTATTCCATTTTTCCAATACTCCAATTGGGGTGAAACACCTAAGTTCTTATTTTTGGATCATCTCCAATTTAGTTGATTGGGAAATAAGTAATAATGTGTGATTTCAAATAGAATGGACATCCAGTATCTCCAAGGATATACGTTTGTCTTCCAAGATAAACATTTTACCAAGGAGGCCTGCGATGTCCGAACTGA
>DATKWM010000138.1:0-8761 GCA_035529575.1 Desulfatiglandales bacterium | reverse complement strand
CTGCCTTACGGTTCCAATTGTTTTCCCTTAGTACCTGTAAAATGAATTCTCTCTCCATATCAACCCACTTAATCCTCGTTGAAGAAACAGGCTTATGATTCCCGGTTTCTTTAAATGAGTGGGCTGGCTGAAGATAATCTGGCAGGTGTTGGCCCTCAATAAGTCCTCCTTGACAAAGAACAGTACCGTGTTCAACAATATTTTCTAATTCCCTGGCATTACCTGGAAAATCATATGCCATCAAGATAGAGAGCACCTCTTGTGATACGCCTGCTATCTCTTTCCCGCTTAACCGGTTGAATCTCTCCAAAAAATGATCAACAAGGAGCGGTATATCCTCTCGCCTTTCCCTCAGAGGGGGTAGCGTTAATTTAACGACATTGATCCTATAGTAAAGATCTTCCCTAAAATGCTCTCTTTTAACCAGCTCAATTAAGTCTTTGTTTGTGGCTGCGACAATCCGGATATCGGCATGAACGGTCTTGTTTGAACCTAACGGTTCATAGGTTTTCTCCTGCAGCACCCTGAGTAACCTTACCTGAAGATGGGAAGAAAGATCACCTATCTCGTCTAAAAAAAGAGTTCCTTTTTCGGCTGCAGCTATTCTGCCTATTCTATCTGCCCTTGCATCTGTAAATGCACCTGCCTTGTGACCAAAAAGTTCTGACTCTACCAAAGTATCTGGTAGTGCACCCAAATTAACAATAACAAGTGGTCCTTTATTTCGTGCACTGAGAGAATGAATAGCCCTTGCAAAGAGCTCCTTTCCAGTTCCGCTTTCTCCCTGTAAAAGTACGGTGCTATCACTCTGTGCCACCTGCTCCAAGATAACAAAAAGCCGATGCATTTCCTTGCTTTTACTGACTATATCAAAAAAGGTGTGCCTGCCAGTGAGTTCTTTCCTAAGCTCTTCCAACAGGCTAAGATCCCTAAAGGTTTCAACGCCACCTACTATCTTGTCATTTTCATCTTTAAGGATGGCTGTAGATATACTGACCGGAATCCTATTTCCATCAGAGACAACAATATAAATAGATTTATTAAGGATCTGCTTTCCTGTTTCTATTGTGTGTCTCAAGGCACATTGTTTCTCGCATATATTTGCCCTAAAGAGCTCCCAACATTGTCTACCAATCGCCTCTTCTTTGCCTATACCAGTAATTAATTCAGCAGCTCTGTTAAAAGATGTAATTCGCTAGTCAAGATCAACAGTAAAGACACCATCTGCGATACTGTCCAGGATAATAGATATGTGATCCTTGGGCATTTGCGTTTGTTGGGTTTATTGAGCGTTAATTCCTAAATCCGCAATTCCTCAATTCTTTATCTCATATATATCTGCCTGCATACTGTCTAACCGGATGGCCATCTAATACATGAAATTGCCTGATTTTTTTGAGAGTAACAGATGAAAACATTCCAATAGGAAGGTATAGTATCTTTTTTCCCATCCTGGAAGCAAATGATCTACACAGTGAAGATGGTGGTGAGGAGGCTACATACACAACATGCTGTTCAAGGGAATAATCAAGTGCGGCAAGAAGAAGTCTTTCTGGCTTATTTCGTGCAATATCAAAAAATGAATCCTTCCAAATATCATATACTCTCAGTGGAGGAAATGTAAGCATAAATCCACCATACTGACACCGGGATATCCCGGGGCCAATAACTGCCTCCCCTGCTGTGGTACTGTAAAAGGCCATATCTGATTCCTGGTTGTTTTCACCTAACCATGTAATTCGCCACGGGAACTTTTCTTTACCTTCTGTATCAGGAAGATCTGGGTCAAAAATAAACACCACTGATCCCACCCTTCCCTTTAGGGGAATATTCTCCCTTACATATATGATTCCCTCTTTCAAATTCCTTAATGTCTCCCTGATATCAATTCCATCCATCATTGAACTCATAAAGGGAACAACACGGGAATTTTCCTCTGATTTCTTTTTTAAAGCCCTTTTTTTACAATAATTTCCGAATCCCTCTATTACGATATCCTCTGGTTGGTATGAGCAGATAGAATAACCCTTGAAGTCCCTTTTCCACTCCCCTGGGAAGCGTTCTCTTTGCCTTTTCTTTATAGGTACGGGTAACAGTCTTCTGCGTAAGCTTTTAAAATGTCTATGAAATTTGATCTTTTTTTGATCAACAAAGATGTCCTCACCCCTGATACGAAGAACCGGCAATCCAGGTGTCTCTGTCTGCCAGGGATACTCTGTTGCATTATCCCACACCTCATATGCAAAGTTATCATCCACGGCTCCTCTGGCAGCTATCAGGATCTGATATAAATCGGGCGTTAAATACCCACTTAAGAGGGCATAATTTCTCACAAACTTGTTAAAAACCCTTAACTGGCTTACTGTCACTTCTTCTTTACTGTTCTTAACATAACCTTTCGTTGCTTTCTCTATCAATTGATCAGTGGCATGCAATCTATCAAGCTCAGCCATGGTTGGGTTGTTTCTGAATTTCTCATAGAGTGCGGCAAAAAAGGGCATTTCTGTCATGATCTCCCTGCTTGAATCCTTATGTAGGTGGGCAAGCATGACACCCTCTCTCCTCCTCCTGCCTATGACCGACACCTGGGGTGTATCAAGGTAGCCTAAAAGACCCGTAAGATGTGCCAGTCCACCTACAAATAAAACTCTTTTTCCCTCTCCTTCCAGTTGCTGTAAATGATAGGCCATGGTTCGCTCTCTCAATTGATCCTGTCTGCTAGGAAGCCCTTCCGGGTAAGCCTTGAGATAGCTCTGACAATATTTCCAATATCCTATCCTTTTTATAGAGTAAGGATCTGGCATGGGTGCCCGCTCTATAGGGTATCCTTCTGTATCCCTGTCTATGAAATAGATAGGCAGGTTTTTTGAAAGCGCCAACCGAACTGCCTCTACCAGTCCATCGGTTGGCTCCAATGGGAGGTAAATAAAGGTGTGATTATCTTCCTCGTAGTACACAACTGAAAGCAGGGGTAATCTTTTAACGCCCTCTAATACCTTCTCGCCAATGGTTGAGGGATATTCAACCGCCACAATCTCTGGCTTAAAGGAAGCAAACCGATCTCTTACCTCAAGGGCAAACTCACCCCTATTGTGAAGAATAGGAACAAGCCTGATATTTCTCCATTCAAATAGTTTTTTTGTCTCCATACATCTCTAACATGGTAGCAAAGTATTCAGCGGCATTATCGTCCAGGATCATGGATGCTGATTCTTTGAGTGCGCGCATAACTCTTTCCTCTGACATTCCTTCGCCTTCCTTAGATACATTACTACTCAGTCGTTTCAGGGCATATCTGGCAATATTAATTCCATCTCTGACTGTATATCTCTCCTGAGCTTCATGGGCTACCTGCAGAAAATTGACTACGTAGTCCAGGATCTGTTCGTCTGCAAAAGGTAGGTTTGTGGACAGGATTAATCTCTCATCTTCCCTGTCAGGAAAATCAATAAGAATTTGAGGCTGCAGTCTTGAATGAATATATTCGGGAAGATCAAAGGTGCTTGCATCATCGTTCATTGTAGTACAGAGCCGAAAATCAGGATGGGCTTTAATTTTTATACCAGCTACGATCGATTCCACATAACGACGATTGTCCATCAGGGGTGCCAAAGATGCCCAGCTTTTCTCACTCATCCTGTTTCCCTCATCAATAATCGCTACCCCTCCCTTGATCATGGCAGTAACAATGGAGCTCGCCATATATTTTATCTTTCCCTGGTCGCTTATAACTGGTGTGACAATCAGATCCTCTGGTCTGGTATCTATTGTGGCCTGAAAGAGATAAACAGGTTGATTGAGCTGCTTAGCAGCATAATAGGCAAGGGTAGTTTTCCCCACCCCGGGCTTTCCTAAAAGGCGTGGGTTGAGGGGAAAATCACCAGAACCCATTACTAGCCATGCTGCCTTGACCTGGGTTACTAACTCCATATCGCCAACCCAATTCATCGGCAACTCATCGGGTTGACTGAGATGCAAGATCACACCGTCTATTGACACAGTTTCCATAGTTAATTAATTAACCTCTCAGAAATTATACAAGGTATTGAAATGGAAGCGCTTTGCTTTTCTTGGTAAAAGCCCAAGATGAGAAGTAAATAAATATTGGATCAATGGATAAAATACGAGTAGCAGTATCATTCAATAAGACCCATTATTCCAGTGCTCCATCCGGGTTGCAGGCCCTATGGTCCGGAGGCCAATTATGCCTGCCCGCCATCGCTCTCGCTCAGGCCCTGCCCGACAGACAGCACGCGGGGAGCCGGGTGGGAACAAAATGAACGAGGTTTTTCTGTCCTGCTTTAATCCTTTATGCCTGAATGACGAAAATCCTTCTTTAAAGGCCTAAATTTTCCGGTGTGGCCTTTTACAAAACGAGGTCTTCCTTGGCTACAAGATAAATTTCTTCTATTTTTCCGTAACCTCTCAAATCTTTTTATCTCACCGTATTTTCCATATCTTCCACCCATAGTTCGTATTATGAGATCTCCTATAGTGAATGTCAACTATCCCTCCATCTAATCCTCAAATGCGAGCTCAATCAATCTATCTAATAGGTTATAAAAAGATAACCCAGCTGTCCTTGCTGCCAATGGAAATATAGAATTTTCTGTCATCCCTGGTATTGTATTTGTCTCCAAGATATACACATCTTTAGCAGTTACTATCATATCTGATCTGGAAAAATTCCTGCAACCAAGTAAACAATGAGCCTTTATGGCAAAGTTTTGAACCTTTTTATAAGCATCGCTGGAGATCTGGGCCGGACATATCTCTTGGGATGCCCCAGTCTCGTATTTTGCCGTATAACTAAAAAAACGATATTTTTCCTGAGGAATAATCTCAACAACCGGTAAAGCCTCCGGTTCTCTGTTGCCGAGAACTGCACAGCTTACCTCCCTGCCTTTGATGTATTCCTCAAGCATTACGTCTGAACTAATAGCAAAGGCATCTTTTATAGCCTCAAGAATTTCCTCTTTTGTAGAGCATATGCTTAAGCCAATGCTCGATCCCTCTTCTACTGGTTTAATTACCACAGGTTTGCCCAAAACAGACAATATACGAACTGGATCAATATCCTGATTCCTGAAAAATACCATTTCTTTAGGGACATTTAGTCCGGTACACCGAAACAATTCCTTGCTTACTGCTTTGTTCATAGCTAAAGCACTTGCTAAGACACCTGAGCCGACATAGGGAAGATGCAAAAGATCAAGAAGTCCTTGAATAGATCCATCCTCTCCTTTCTTTCCATGGAGAAACAGTAATGCAAGATCAAGATTTTTAGACTCTTCTATTAATCTGAGAAGATCCTTGCTGGGATCATATCTCCTCACCTCGTATTTATCTTTATCGAGGTTATCATACACGTGTTGTCCACTTTTCAAGGATATCTCTCTTTCCAGTGACCACCCTCCAGCAATAAGCGCAAGTCTAAGTTTACCCATTATCAATCCTCATCTAACATATGTATAATAGATTTTTTTTAAAATATCATAAAAAATAAAAAAAAATAAAATAAAAAAATGAGATAAAAAACTTATTATCATCCATTCTCTAAATAAAAAAAAGATTTCTTATTCTAGCTTAGCTTTTTCCAGTGTAATTATCCAACGGTAAGCAAAATTCTTACCTACTTAAAAAGCCATTAATCCTTCCATTTGTAAAAGGAAAAAGTGCAATGAAAAAAAACGTGAGGGTTTAAAAAATGAAGCTTTTTGAAGGAAATGGAAGTTTGAAAAATTGAATAAATAGACAACTGCTGTCAAATAAAAATAGAAGTTCCTGAATTCAATGATAATTTTTTGATAATATTTATTTTCATGTCCAGTACGGGTTTAACAAGGATACAAAATATTATTCCCATTGAATCAATATATTACCTCTGTTGAAAACTAAAAATAGGGCTAAAATAATTTCTCATATAATCGCCTTTGACAGGCACGTTCGTTTTGTTTAAAAAACTTAGAAACCCTTTAAACTAATTACAAATAATCTGTTTCTAGATCCAGCAAATAATCTTGAACAAAACGAGCGCGATAATTTACCTACATATTGAATATTCCTAGGGAAATCTTTTCTTTGAAGCCCATAATTTTTAAGTAGTCTTTTGTTGTATAACCCAAGAATCCCTTATATCGTTGATGGAGACTTTCTCGGGGATGATCCTGTTTTATGGCCAATTTTCAGATATCTACGCCCAAAGAGCATCATAGAGTTGTAAATTTTAAAGGTATCTGAACTAATAAGCTCGAAAACCTTACTATCATCTTTTAGCATATAAATAACCTGCCCACATAAAGGTACAATATGGAAACAGTTTGGAATAATATGAAAACAGTCCTCCAAGAGGTAATGGATAAAAAGAACTTTTCCCTGTGGGTAAAACCATTGCAATTTCTCGATGCAGATGAAGACACAATATATCTTGGATGTCCTAACAAATTTTCTCGAAACTGGGTGCAAGAAAATTATTCTTCACTCTTTCAGAGTCAACTTTCTAATATTGATTGTAATGACCATAAAGTAATATTTAAGATTTTACCACATAGAGAGTTAATCAAGCGCAATCATAATGGAAGTAATGGCAACGGAAGACAGTTAATCCTTCCAAATATGCCTAAAAAAATAAGGGCTGGTGAGAAATACTTAAATGCACGCTTTACCTTTAATAAATTTGTCGTTGGAGAGAGCAATGAATTTGCATACTCAGTATCAAAGGCATTAGCCAACGGCTCTCATTCTCCTTACCCTTCCCTCTTTTTAATGGCCCAAACAGGTTTGGGGAAAAGCCATTTAATCCAGGCTATTGGTAATACTATTCTACAAAAAAAACCCTCGGCAAAAGTCCTTTATATTACTACAGAAGATTTTACCAATGAGATGATATATGCATTAAGAAATAATTTAATCACTCAATTCAAAAATAAATACCGTAAGGCGTGTGATGTGCTTCTTTTGGAAGGATTACATTTCCTTAGTGGTAAAGAAAAAACACAGATTGAAATCGGCTATACACTTGATTCTTTGTTTAATGATAGGAAAATGGTTATATTTACCAGCCCCCTCATGCCAGAAGAAATCCCGAATATGAAAAAGATGCTTACCTCCAGGTTCACCTCTGGTGTAATAACAAGCATTGAAAAACCCAATTTCCACACGCGGCTCAATATCTTAAAACAAAAAGCCCTCGAGCGGGAAATTTCCCTCCCAGAAGATGTAGCCCACTTCATGGCTGAAAATTTAACTCAAGATGTAAGGCAACTTGAAGGAAGTCTCGACTCTCTTAAGGCCATCTCCTTTTTCCTAAAAAAGGAAATAAAACTGGATTTGGCAAAAGAGATAGTTAAACAACTCATTCCTGCCAAACATCTTGCAAGAGTCGAGGATATTCAAAAAATAGTTTGTAAATATTTTAAGATTGACAGAGATGCGCTTAAATCAAAGAGTAGAAAAAAAATTATTACCTATCCACGAAGTATAGCCATCTATCTATGCCGTAGATATACTGATAAATCTCTGGAATCTATCGGTCATTCCTTCAAACGAAATCATTCAACAGTGTTATATGATGAGGAAAAAATTAAAAAGAATATTAAAATTGACGATGGCCCTAGAAGGGAGGTAGAATTTCTCTGTCGACAGATCGAAGATAGGATTGCATGATAAAAAAACTTGCCCTTTTATTTCTGCTATTTTTCTTTTCTATTTTTACCCTTTATCTTATCTTTCTTTCAATTACATCTATTTCCATCGGCCTGATTAATATAGAGAGGTCTGGATTTTGGATGCCTATTTTGTGTGGGCTTTTGATATTCTTTTTGACTATATTTATGATAAAGCTCATACGATATATTTTTAGACAAACAAAAGCGAAAGATAAATATCCATATACCTGAAAAGATTTGTAATGCCCGCTGGTAGTTTTTAGTAGTCCATTATACGTCATTCCAAACCCTTAGATCGTAGCAAGCATCCCATAGTGAGTAAATCGAAAATGTGTGATTATACATTGATAGAGACCTTTGCATAACTCATATTTCCTTAAAGAGGATGGGCTTTTCTTCAGTTCCAAGGCTCCCGGGCTGGTCTTTTCAGCAACGTATCTGCGGGGGAGTTTTGCCCATCTTCCCGCTTCCGGCGGGATTTCCCCCACTGATACGTTGCGAAAAGACAGCGCCCTTACACCAGTCACTTCAGAAAAGTCCACCCTCTTCATTGGGGTGACAAAAATTGTCAGGTTTTGCAAAGCTCTAAACTCAATGCCATATTTTTTTCAGTTTTCCATAAAGGGGTCTACGAGTGATTCCGGGCATTTACTAAAAGATAACCTTCAGGACACCATCAATTTCCCGTAGAGCATGTATGATTCCTGAGGCTTCACTGAGCCCCAGTGTCGCAACATTAATCTTGGATAATATTTCATACAACTCGTTGAAGGCTGCCCTTACGTCCAGGTCGTTATCCATTTTCTCTTCAAAACCCTGTTTGAGTCTTTGGGCAACTCTTGTATCAGGATTCGTCCTTTGAGCTATTTTTTTTTCTATAGTGCGCACAATCCTCCTGAATTTTTTCAACTTTTCGACCACTGAACGCATGTTTTCATCTGAATAATTAAGCTTTTGACGATAGTGGCAATATATAAGAAAGAACCTAATCTCTTGAATCTCGTATCCTTGTTCCAGAGGTGTGTCGATATAACACATATTCCCTTTGCTCTTTGACATCTTCTGGCCATTTACATAAAGGTGCTGGCAATGGA
>DATKWM010000137.1:0-2992 GCA_035529575.1 Desulfatiglandales bacterium | reverse complement strand
ATAAGGAAGAAATTTCAAAACAATGGAAGTTATCAAAAGTATTTGAACCGAAAATGAAAGAAGATAGGAGAGAAGAATTATATGCTGGATGGAAAAGAGCTGTGAAGAGATCGCTTCTTTGGGACAAAAAATAAGATATTTATATATGAAGGAAATTAAGGCTGTAGAATTTACTATTGAAAGTTTTAAGGATTATGGTCATTTAGCAAGTAAAGAAGATGGTAACACAGACAGACTCAAACAATAATGTAAAAACATTTGACAAAGAAGGTTTAAATATAGTATTATGTTAAAAAATTAAGATATATTGTTAAAGAATAAACATTAAGAAAATTAAAAGAAAAAAGGAGGGGAAGGCCGTGAGATTAGAAAATAAGGTAGCAATCGTGACTGGTGGTGCACAGGGCCTCGGAGAAGCTTATTCAATTGGAATGGCTAAGGAAGGAGCTAGTGTTGTTATCGCGGATATTGATGAGTTTTTAGGACATAAAGTAGAGGAAGTCATAAAGAACTCGGGAGGAAAGGCTCTGTTCGTTAGGACGGACGTGAGCAGAAAAAGAGATACTGAGGCGATGGTTCAGAAAGCAGTTAAAGAGTTCGGCCGCCTGGATATTATAGTGAACAATGCGGCTATTCTGTTTACCGCACCCGTGGAAGATACCACTGAGGAAATGTGGGACAAGCAGCTTGCAGTTAACGTGAAAGGGCTTTTCTTCTGCTGTCAAGCTGCTGCTGAAGTGATGAAAAAACAGAAAAGCGGGAAAATTATCAATATCTCTTCCATCGCGGCGATCGGTGCCCAGGCTGGACTATGTGCCTACAGTTCATGCAAAGGGGCCATACTACCCATCACCAGGGTCTTTGCCCTGGAATTGTGCAAGTGGAACATACAGGTGAATGCGCTTCTTCCGGGTACTACGGATACCGGAATGGCCAAAAAGGCGATGGCAGATCCTGAATGGACCAGACAGGTAACCAAGAGTATTCCTATGGGACGGCTCGGTATGACGGATGAGCTTCTCGGTGCGGTTCTATACTTTGCTTCCGATGATTCCAAATATTGTACCGGGCAAACCCTGATCGTGGATGGCGGGTACTCCATGGTTTAGTGAAACACAGTTTTCAAACGTTCGGAGGCAGAAACTTGGAAACTTCTCAACGAGATGGGATAGAATCAATACTGCCTGGAGGGAGGTGTATAAGTTATTTCATTGTTTCTTTACGATGTTTCTTTACAATAATAAATATATTTAATCAGGATATATCAATTCTGAGCGAGGAAGAAAAAATAAAAATGGTAATAAAAAACGGAGAGAGGATCATTACCAGGTAAAACTGTCTTGTATTCGGTTGCTTGAAAACTTTAATTGATGCAAATTATTATAATTTGAGATTTATACAAATCAAGAAATAAAGCTGCGAAAAGCTACTAATTTGCTTAAAAAATCATAAACTAAAAAAAATAGGGGGAATGATGAGATGGAAAATAATCAGCTACACACTGAAAATGTAAGCAGTAGTTCTGCCTTCGCTGGAGATAACCAGATGCTTACGGTTATGGCTCTAGTCTATGTAAAACCCGGATCTGAGGAACAGGTAAAGAAAGAACTCCTCTACCTAGTACCCATTACTCGTCAAGAGCCAGGGTGTATCCAATATGACATGCATGTGAATATTGATTTGAATACTTTAGAGATAAATCCTAGGAGGTACTTATTTTACGAAAATTGGCGGAGCAGACAGGATTGGGATCTCCACATGAAGATGCCTTACCTTAAGACATGGTTTGATATGGCTCCAAAGGTAACTGAGAAAATTGAACTTACCATTTGGAAAATGTACCAATCAAACACCAATCCCACATTTCGAGGCGAAAAAGCACCCGATCCGAAGGAGAAATTTTCGCTTACTGCCTTCTCTTATATCAAACCCGGATTCGAAGATAAAGCACATAAAGAAATGCAAGCACTAATACCCTATACCCATTTAGAGCCGGGATGTATCAATTACGATATGCATATAAATCTTGATATGGATACTATGGTGCCAAATCCACTAAGAGTCCTGTTTTATGAAAATTGGTATAACTATAAAGTCTGGAAAATAGATCACATGAAATCGGATTACCTGGTAAGATGGTTTGATATGGCTCCAAAAGTAACTGATAAAATAGAGCTTTTAGGGTGGCATCAGATGCACTTTAGCGAAGAATATAAACCTGTTAAGTGGATTAAATGAACAAGAAGGTGGGAAGGCAGCCTGAGTGGTTGAGTTTGACATGAAGATTTTCTGTACCCTTAGTAGTGCGAAACTTCACTCAGTCGAACAGCGAGAGACACGGGTCAATGATTGTCGCATCGATGCTGTAGAGAGGGTTTTTGAATAGGAACTTATGCTTGGGTGCAAGGGGCTGACATTTAGACAGCATCCACTTGAAGGTCTTTTTAAAAAGCTCATATGAGCGATGCTCATTGGCATAGGCGAGAGTTGATCGATTAACCGGTCTTACTTCCAGATGATAGAGGGATTGTTCCTGAGAGGCAAGGCCTGCTTCGATACCTCGAAGGCTGTCTTGAGCTGAGAGTTGACCGAAGAACATGGAGACGAAATGATTTTAGGAACGGAAACCGCGAGCATGATTTTTGGTTTTAGTCTCGTTGACGGATTTTAAAATTCAAATCTGGAAAACATTTGTAACATTTGTCCTAGTATGGTATGTTTGTGACTCATAGCCCAACTCCCAATATCTCAAATGGTTATAACGTTCAATCAAAGCCATTATAGGGTTCAGTTGGGCTTTTTCAATTCTTAATTTAGACACACATAATCTTTTTTACCAACTCAATTGGAGTATTACTTTAAATCCTTCGAAAGTTAATTTAAAAGAGGAGGTATTTATTCATACTGGAGGAAAAGGAGCTGATGTCATAATAACTGCTTGTTCAATTCCATCTGTTCAGGAGGAAGCCCTAAATTTAGCTGCTAAGTTGGG
>DATKWM010000136.1:0-26902 GCA_035529575.1 Desulfatiglandales bacterium | reverse complement strand
AACGTTATCACGACCTTTTTTCGTAAGTCACTAAAGTTCCGAAGCTGGATTGATCTAAGCAGGAAAGACAAAGAAACAACTCCGAACTCGCTATCAGAAAGCCAGGAAATCTGCTCCCGAAAAGAGTCGACGGATACCGAGTAAGGATCATCAGAATCGTTAGCAATGGAATGATACATCAATATGAATGGTCCGATCATGAAATCAATAATCACCTCTCAATTTCAGTAAATTGTTGTTAAAAATCTCTATTTTAATCTCAACTTACCTTCCGGTGAGCGTATTGAGAAGTTTTGCCTCCTTCCTCTAAAATTCAAATACCATTGATAGGTCTGTTTGATTCCATCCGTTAGATCTATTGAAGAGCGCCAACCCAGTTCAGTCATCCTCGACACATCAAGAAGTTTCTGTTGTGTGCCGTCCGGTTTGGATGTATCAAAGACGATCTCGCCGCTATATCCCACTACGTTCCGAACGATTTCCACCAACTCTTTGATCGTGCAGTCCACGCCCGATCCCACGTTGACAAAGCAGGGTTGAGGGTCTTTCAAAAGGGCTCTACGTGCAGTGGCTTCGTCAAGGTTCATTACGTGAATACAGGCATCGGCCATGTCGTCCACATGCAGGAATTCGCGCCTGGGTTTCCCCGTCCCCCATATAACGACAGGTGAATTCCGAGAATCCTTCAAGGATGAACGGATGTCATACGGTAAAGGCCCGTGTAAGGCCTCGTCCTTTTGGATCCCCTCCCAATTGGCTGTGGAAGACAATTGGGCAAGATGAAACTTACGGATCAGAGCCGGTAGCACATGAGAGTTTTGGAGGTCAAAATTGTCGTTGGGTCCGTATAAGTTGGTAGGCATTACGGCCAAATACCGTGTACCGTATTGACGATTGTAGGATTCGCACAGTTTGATGCCAGCGATTTTAGCGATGGCGTATGGCTCGTTGGTGGGCTCCAGATACCCGCTGAGCAGGTGCTTCTCTTTCATAGGTTGGGGGCATTGCCTGGGATAAATGCACGACGACCCCAAAAAGAGCAATCGCTGAACGCCGGCTTGGTAGGCAGCCTGGATCACATTGGTTTGGATCGTCAGGTTCTGATAAATAAAATCGGCGCGATAGATGTTGTTGGCCAAAATGCCACCAACCTTGGCAGCGGCCAGGAATACGACATCAATGGCTTCTTCCCTGAAAAAGGCATTGACAGCGGATTGATTGAGCAAGTCCAGTTCGGCTCGGGTTCGTGTGATCAGGTTGGTATAACCTTTTGATTGAAGCTGTCGTACTATCGCAGAACCGACCATACCGCGATGTCCGGCAATGAATATCCTATCGTTGGGGGTCATTCGGGAAACCAAAGTTACTCCTTAGGGTTGAATATTGGAAATCCGGCGCGCTGAATCAACTCATCTTTTTTCGCATCCTCAAGGTCCGCCCTCACCATTTCTTTTACTAATTCGCTGAAGGTCACTTCAGACTGCCAGCCAAGCTTTTCCTTGGCCTTTGTTGGATCACCCAACAGGGTATCCACTTCGGTAGGGCGAAAATAATTGGGATCTACGGATACGATGATGTTGCCGTTGGCCATGTTGATACCCCGTTCATCTACCCCCTGCCCTTCCCAGCGGATGGCGATGCCTAGCTCTTTGGCAGTGAGCGCTATGAAATCCTTTACTGAGTGCTGTTCACCCGTAGCAATGACGAAATCTTCCGGCTCATCCTGCTGGAGCATCATCCACTGCACGCGGACATAGTCTTTGGCATGACCCCAGTCCCGCAGGGCGTTGAGATTGCCGATATGCAGGCAATCCTGGAGGCCTAAGTAGATACGTGCCATGGCTCTTGTAATTTTGCGCGTAACAAAAGTTTCACCGCGAATTGGCGATTCGTGATTGAAAAGAATGCCGTTACAGGCGAAAATATTGTAAGCTTCTCTGTAATTTACAGTTATCCAGTAAGCATAGAGCTTGGCGCAGGCATAAGGAGAACGAGGGTAAAATGGAGTTGACTCTGTCTGCGGCACTTCCTGCACTTTGCCGAAAAGCTCTGATGTTGAAGCCTGATAAAATTTAGTCTTTTTTTTGAGCCCTAACAGGCGAATACCCTCTAAAAGACGCATAGTGCCAAGGGCGTCCACGTCGGCAGTATATTCCGGCGACTCGAATGATACCTGCACGTGGCTTTGTGCGGCAAGGTTGTATACCTCATCGGGTTGTACCTGCTGCAAAATACGGATCAGGTTAGAACCGTCGGTCAAATCGCCGTAATGCAGAATCATCTTGCGTCCTTCTTTATGTGGATCCTCATAAAGATGATCGATACGATGTGTATTAAACATAGAGGCACGGCGTTTGATACCATGGACCTCGTATCCTTTATCGATTAAAAATTCAGCCAGATAGGCGCCGTCTTGGCCGGTGATACCTGTAATGAGTGCTTTTTTCATTTTGTTTCCTGTGGTTTTGTTGTTGAAAAATGTAAAGAGGCGACACCCATAGGGTGCTGCTTCGCCAGAATACTCATGTGGAGGAACAAAGCCTGGTCCCCAGTGGGGGCGGACCATATCACTTTTGCCGCAATTTGATCTCTTAATCGACTATTTGAAGTTGCTCCATATGCTGTTTCTTTTGCTTCTGGTAGCGTACATTAATGATACCTTCGCACAACTTATAAGAATTTGAGCACAAAATCAGGTTTGCTACTTTCCAGCTGCGCCTCTAATTTTATTTTAACCTTTATTTTGTCCCTTTCTCCTTCCGGTTTTCGAAAAATTTGACAAAACGCCTATAATCAGATGTGGACCCTGATTTTCAAACCCCTCCTTTTTCCCCCGGCCGAACGTTTCCTCTTTTTCTTTTTCATGGGTCATGCTCTTTTCTGTGCAATTGGTTTTTACACTCGGGAGTGTCACCCATTTTTTCGAATTGACTTTGCAATAAACTGGCCATTTCTCACTTCAGCATGACTGGTTAGTCTAAGTGAGATAAGCATGTTAGTTCTATTCGTAGTGTATGCTATGTTTATGAGCATATATAAATTTAAGATCTAATCAATGCTACTTTCGATGCTTAACAACCTTCGCTGGCACACCAGCGATGACCGTATAATCTGGAACATCCTTTGTAACCACCGAGCCAGCTGCCACAATAACCCCGTTTCCAATTTTTACTCCTGGCATTATCATAGCTCGCCTGCCAATCCATACGTCATCACCGCTGGTGACCGGCTTCACTGGACCATTTCCTTGTGTACCTATTGGAATATCTGTTCTATCAAATCTATGATTTGTAGTATAGATTACTACCTCAGGAGCCATTATCACACCGTCACCTATTTTTACTGGTCCGTGCAATTCATCATCGATCGCTATGCCTGAATAATTGCCAATTTCTACATCTTCCCCGGTTCCAAAATACGCCCCACGGCCTATATCCCCGCCGGCTCCCATGCTTTTGAATAGAGGTCTACAACACGCCCTCCTGATTGGGCATATCCACCTTGTAAAACGGTGGCTATGAGAAGGTAAATATCTAACAAAACAATAATATAATAACAAATGAAAATATTTTTTTAATTTCATTTACTATTACCAACTTTCTTACGTTGTTTCATTTAAGTGAATGCTGTTGTGTGTCGATGAAAAAAGCCAAATCCAAGTATTGACTCATCAAAACATCTCGCCACGAAGTAGCATCCAATTTTTGCTTTGCGGTAATTTCTCAAATCCACTGTTTATGGCTGGACACTATCTAAATTTTCTAAGGAATCAAACCTGCTCTTCGTACTGTCTGATTTAGAAAAGGTACAAACGCAAGAGTTGTCTGAGTATCGCCAACGGTATTGGGGTAGCTGTCGTTGCCGCCGCCAGAGGGAAACTCGCATTGTTGGATTTAATGTGCACTGAATCTTTTCGCTGCTTATCTGTATCGACTTTAAAGGCAGCAGCGAGTTTGGTAGTTGTCCGATCAAACAGTTTGCCCGAAAGATTGTTCTCAACTCCTATGCTGCGCATATTCTAAAGTGTTTTAGGGCTGAAGTACTTTGCAACTGTCTCCATTATTATCAGTATGACAAAGAGCTATGGAAGTGCAAACGAACAGCAAACATCTTAGAGAGGGCTTTCCGGGAGGTACGTCGGCGGACTAAACCCATGAACAACTTCTTTACCAATGAAGCAAGTGCTAATCGAATAATGTATGGCATCTCAGAGATGCTCAATAACAACTGGAAGGATAAGTCACCTAAATTAATTTCAATAAACTAATGGACATCACCGACATTGGTGATTAATTGAAATAGGTAGTAGTGTTATTACTATTTCTTAAAAAAACAGTTAAGGGCACTCATATGGTTCAATCTATAGTATAGTTGGCCTTTTTACTTCCGAGTTTTATTTACTCGTAAGCAACAATTTTTTTAATACAATAAAAATGAACGTTAAGAACTCCAAAAAATGGTGAACTGTCATTTTAAATTCATCAAGTCTCATTTCTACCCCAATGCCATAACGTCTTAATTTCATTGGATCTGTCTCATTGTTATTCCCACCTTTGATCGTAGTCAAAGCGTAATTGATGCCAAATTCTTGTAATAACGATATTATTTCATCGTTATGTTCTCCGTTTGGATACGCGAATACTAAAGGCGGTCGTCCTGTTAAATATTTAATTACTTTAATAGGTTGTTCTAATTCATAATGACGCTTATTTTTTGAAACCAAATTAAGGATGGCGTGAGTATGGGAATGCGAACCGTAGTCGATTAGACCGCTTGAGTACATCTCAGCGATACTCTCATGACATAATAATCGAAATGGAGAATCTTGCTCAATGGATTTTTCTGGATTATCCCCTAAATCTATAATAATTTGGTGCAACTCCCTTATTAGTTGCCTCTGGGGATACATTTTGAGTCTATTCTTTAAGAAAGCGTGAACTTCATTCTTTTTTGTTTTTTCTGATATATCGAATCGATAATCATGCCAGTTTAGTTTTTTCAATTGTGTATTTGCTAATGCAAGGTTGAGACGACAATACCAAAATGTATCGTCAGTATTGATTAAACCTGTACATAAAAATATTGTCGCGGGCAAGCCTAATTCACGCAGTATAGGAAATGCAACATCATAATTGTTTTGAAAGCCATCATCAAATGTTATAGATGCTGTTGGACTTCTCAGATCGTTTTTTTGAGAGCGTCTTATTGCCTCATTTAATGGAAGTACTGTAAAATGTTTCCTAAGGTAAATCATTTGCTCACGAAACGACAACTCTTTCACAAAACAATAGTCACTAACCTCCAAAGGATCCCTGACTACTGCATGATACATTAGAATAGTCAAATAATTATTTTTAAATATTTTTTGAAACAATTGTGGTATACTAACTTGTGAACATACCTTATATCCTAAATTTGTTATTTCAGCGAAAGCCATCATAAATCTTAAGTTTACCTCCGTGTTGAGAATCAAAAAATGATCTAGTATTGCTGATATATTATATTTTGCACGGCATAAAGTTTGAGAATATGTAAGCAAGGTAGATTTTCATTATGAAAATTCACTTCTAATCATTCTTTTTAACCCATCAGCAAGTGCGTAGGGTGCATTGAATCCTGTTTCTTCCAGCTTTTCAGAACAAACCACTGTATCTGCACAAAATTTTTTAATCCTGATAGAGCTAAAAGGAAATGTTCTTCCAGTAACTTTAGCCAAGAAATCGAAAGCATATCCGCCGAAAAGGCCGATTACATAAGGGATGCGAAAATTAATGCCACAGCCTTTTCCAAGCGTGTTAAAGACGATTTTTACCAACTCATCCATATTAAAATCTGGTTTATCAGCATAGTTGTAAACATACCTTCCTGGATTATACTCTAATAACATTGTTAAAAAATGGGAGAGATTGAGCACATACCCCATTGATTTTTTATTTCTACCACTCCCCACCATGATAAATCTCCCGGATGCAATTTGATTCAGGAGGTTATAAACGTTGCCCCTGTTCTTTTCTCCAAAAATCACGGTTGGTCGCACTATCACAAGAAAATTTTTATCGCAAGCGTTAACCCAGTCATTGAAAATAATTTCTGACTTATATTTGCTCCATCCATAATCATTAAATGGCTTGACCGGGCTTTCTTCATTAGGTTCTCCCGGATTAAGTCCATACACGGCAACAGTGCTTGTGAAAATCAGTTTATTAATAGAATTCTTTTCGAGACCATAGACAATATTTTCTGCACCCCCCACGTTGACATCATAATAAAGTGAAGCAGGACGGACATCATCACGATGTTCAGCAGCTAAGTGATAAACGGCGTCTACTCCACGCATAGAGCTAGATAATTTTTCCTTATCCCGAACATCAGCAACAATACAGAGATCTGGGTAAGCTTCACTTATTCGCTTATCATATATTTTAACTCTATGGCCTTCCTTGAGTAAATCCGAAATGAGATTAGTTCCGATAAAGCCGCTTCCACCAGTGACCAGAATATACATTTCTCCCTCTCTTAGGTGAGCCTTTTATAAAACTTCATTTTTTATAAAGTTATCTTATTTAACCAAAATCCGAATGATTTTATCGATTTTATTTCTTTCAGTTTTCTGATAAACTTACAAGAGCTCAATTAATCTATGGCAACTGGAACACATTTCTTCAAAGCGTTCTCCCAGCTCTGCAGTGAGAGCTTTGCATAATTCCTTTTTCAGTCTATCCGGGCTTGGCCCGGAATCCAGGAAATATCTGAAAACTCTAGATTCCGGCTTTCGCCGGAATGAAAAAATTGTCGGTTTTATATGGTTTTGCAAAGGTCTCGCAGTATAAAGATTGTCAAAAATCATAGTTCGATTGCAACAAGGTAGGTCATCATAATCACTAGAAATCATCATGCACAAACTTCTATATGATAATCATGCTTTGACTTTTATAAAAAACTCCTTCAATACCGGAAACCACACTATGAAATATCTATCAAATCGATATTTTTTAATTCATCATTTCCGAGGCCGTAATCAGCAGCAGCTTTATGTATGTAGCTCGGTTTTGGATTAACAGGGTTCATACTGTGATTCTTTCGTAAGTTCTCTATCATTTGCCAGCCTATATAATCGGTAGCTACAGGGTCAACAGCAAACAGCAATTGGTTTGTTATGTCTACTGTATCCTGATTCCTTCCATTAAACCATTTATACTCGGTAAAGATAGCGTCTACCAAAATCAGTCTTGTTTTTCTCATAATCAGCTTATGAGTATTAAGTGCAGCTATTGAATTTTGAATGTTGGAATGGAGTTCACTACAACCCACTATTGACCCAAAATGATTTTTCATGCTGATACTGACCCCTGAATAACCATCCAGTGCCTTGAGTACGGGAATGTTAATGAGATAATCACAGCCATATTTACCCTCGCCTGCGATTACTTTGCAAAACCTATTTCCAATATATGGAAGTGGAATTCCAAACCAGGAGATCCAGGAATAGCCTCCAAGCTCACTGTTTGTCCCTACTTTAATCCCACTAGTGGTATTTTTCTCAAAGCCTGCATATGAAAAGGCATGATCAGTAAGGTCATAAATGACAATATTTGATGGGGGTACCCCCCGGAGTATAAGGCCGTCGGTCACTGCCTTTACAACGTTAGCCTTTGTGTAAATACCGGTAATCTGACAGTTGACTTTAATGGCTACCGTTTTACGTGGATCAGGAATAATCTCTTTCCATGCTTCTTCAACTGTCTCTTTACTAGTGAATTTCTTAATCCCACTATTAACCATTTCACGCACTGCCGAGTCATTTAGATTCGCATTGTCTTTATTTCCACTTCTATCGGTAGCCTCAGAATTGGTGACCCGAACAATTTTACTCCTTAGATGGGGTTTAATTTTCTTCTTACTGAAGGCTTGAAGTGCAGGCAGAAAGCTAATGAGAGAGGAAGCAGCAATCATATTAGTAAGGAATTCTCTCCGAGATAGATTTCCCATGATTCCAATGATTGATGAGCCGGGGAGGATTCGAACACTCCGCACTACCTATTAAGAGTAGGTTGCTCTACCGCTGAGCTACCGGCTCATGTAAATTGTTTACTATAATTATTTGATTTTTTATATTAATATCTTGATCTTTTAAAAATTTGAAGGATTCTTAGTAAGAATTTTAAATCCGAGTATATTGAGAAAGCGAATAGCTTGTATTCTCTTGAAACCAGCCTTTGAATAAACTTTGATGGATGAAATATTCCAATCTGGAATATGACATATTACCTTTCCGAATCCTTTTTTTTTCAGAAACTTACAAGTTTCCCTGATAAAATATGAGGCTACCTTACGATTTCTAAATTCATCAAGGACAAAGGTGTCATATATATATGCAACATGTTTAGGAAATTTAATTATTTTTTTATAATCAGTGATAAACACTTCATTAAACCCAAGCTTTATGTATCCTATAATATTTCCATTGTATCTTATGCTTGCCCAATGATGGCCTATTCTTTTTGCCACTTTGATTTCATTCTCATTAAGCATCCAAGGGATGTTTTGCTGTTTAATCCAGTTGAGGGTTTCGTTAAAAGATACGAAATCAGCTGTTAAAGGAATTTCTGGAATAATTTCTAATCCTTCTGAGTTGAGAGGTCGTACATACCACGTAGCGCTATTTGTATTGTAGATAATATTACATAATTTAATAATTAATTTACGAAGGAGAGCCAATGCTCCTGATCTAGTATAAATGAGAAAACATTTATCTAATGCTTTAATCAACTTTTAATTATTAGCTATATTTTGAGGGGTGTAAGTATGGGTAAAAAATTTGGTGGAATGTTTCTGTAGGACCTGGATAAAAATGACTCATATTACATTTCCTGCATATAGCAAATTCTCCATTACACTGTTTTGCTAAAAACTTGCGATGTTTATCATTACCCCATATCCGGCACAAGTCTTCTTCAAGTAAATTACCGAGTATAAAATCTGAAAACATCGGGCAAGGTACTACTTCCCCATATGGTGTCATGGTAATAACTGTTCTACATAAGTTACATGGGAATAAAGGGAAAACTCCCTTAGTATACGTGTCAGTATCAAAGGATTCAAGATGAGAAAGTGTAAGATAAAAGGGCAACTCGCTCCTTTTACTTCTCAACCTTTTGATGCTTTTAGATAAATTCATAGCCTGTTCTTTTGAAAGAAGATGGCTTTGCCCTGATGTTGACATAAATGGTGGCTTAGCCATTATACCTTCAATAGATGAATGTTTAATGTCTTCTTGGCTAATTTCACCCAAAGCCCTGAGATAAATAAAATCAAATGGTAGGTTTTTAAATTCAGATATGAGAAATTCTATATTATCAGCATTCATATTCGATACAGTGGTAAGGCCAATAATTTGCGGTCTTTTTTTATGGTATTTGGATCTCAAATTATATACATTAAAAATGGCATCCTCGAAGCGCTCATAACTGCGGTCAATACCACGGATATTATCATGAAGCTCATCAACACCATCAACGGAGAAGTAAATAGTGCCGAGATTGCCTAATACTAAATTATTAGCAGTTTCTTTATCTAATAAATTACTATTTGTTGGAAAATAGGTCTCAATACCTAACTTTGAGCATTTTTTAATAATTGAATAGACAACATCTTTGCGCAATAAAGCATCGCCGCCAAAAAGCTCTATGCTTCGGATCCCATTATCATACAAATTCTCAACGACTTGATTCCATTCATTTAAACTGATTTCAGAATTTTTACTTTCTTTAAGCCTCCCTTTGGTCCATTTCCATATATTGCAGGTACTACAACGACTAGTGCAGCGGTAAGTAATGTACAAAATAGAATCGGTAGGTTTTACTTTTCTTGAATTTAAATAACGACGAAAAGGTTTTTTAATAGATTTAAAAGAAGATAAGCTTACCATACATCACTCTTTAATTTGTCCTTTTTAAAAGCCATTTAACAATAGGCCTAATTTTACTTTCTAATATATATAACATGTTGCAATAAGCATTTCGATTGAATACAATAATATCGAAATAAGTTTTAGTTTTGGATGTCCATCTAAGTTTATATTTGTCTGAACCTCCTCCCATATTGTAAATAGAGTAATTATTTTCAAATAGACTACGAACTATTTCAAAATCTAAAACTGATCCTGGACTAAGGTGTGAGTAAGCGTCATCGAATTCTCCACGTAAGGCATAAACAGCACTCCCTTCCTTTACATGATATTCGAAGGCAATCATCTTACTGTTCAAACAGAGTGCCCATATTAAAATGCCGTTCCTATTATTAGTCAGATTTTTTGGCAATTTTGAAAAAAAATGTCGCCTTTCAGCTGTGCCCCCGATTGATTTTCCTATTTTTCCTTTCCAGCTTTGGAATCCAACATTAAAAATATCTTCCAAGTGTGGCTCTATTTTTTCGGGGCAATCCAGTGTTTGTATTTCGAAATCCCCTTGCTTTTTCAAATTGTTGCGATCATGACGAATCTTTTTTTTGAATCGTTGATGTTTCTCTGAATAGAAAGTGTTCCAATCCGATCTGATTTTTAGGATAGGAGATTTTTGTGATGGAATAATAATAAATTTGAAACCTCTGCTTTTGAAAAAATTCCCAACATACTTGACAATATTAAAATCCTCAGGAATTCTTCGCAACAACAAGATATCCCAACTATTATTATATGATGTTAAGTAATTGAATAGATTATATAGAGTTCCTGAGAAATCAGTCTTGCGATCTATTAGAATACCACAATGCGGGCTTTCATTATTCTCAATGAAACTGATCTTTTTTACTGGAAAACCCCTTAAGCGGTCTTTCGACATCATCAAGGGACTAATCCCTATAAGACGCCCTTCATCTTTACATACTAAGATAAATAATTCAGACTCTCCACCATAAGCCTCCCACCAGCATTTAAACCATTCATGGCTTAGAAAAATGCTATTCGATACACTTCTTTTAAGAAGTGAATTCCATTCCTGTTGCAGAGATAAAAATCCATGGAAATCACTGATTTTGCTGATAACTGCCATATGTTTTATACTTTCAAACTTTTCTCGCAAATTGTCCCATAACCAAATCTGCCTAGATTATTTCTATTTATTTGATACTCAGGGATCATTTCCTTTAGCTTTTCATAAATGCCGATGTAGTGCATTCCAATCGCTAATTTTTCAATTTCTACCATCCTTCAATAAATTTCAACCCCAGATACACGCACCCTTATCAAGACTGATAGCTAGCTTACCCCAGTGAAATAGATTTCACCCCAATGAAATATGCCCTCCCCCGTCAAGTAGTTTCATCATTCAACGGGATAAAAATCTTACCCCGGTTAAATAGTCCTCTGGAATTTAACAGGGCAAGCGGGGTAAAGGCTCAGAGCTTGCCCCCCTCGATTATATCGGAACTTAATGTTTACCACAAAGCCGATGATTCAATGAGCAAGGCTTACTATCTGAACGAAACTTTCAACCTTCAGACTGATATGATTAGCCATCAGATCAAAATGTGCGTCGGCATGAACGATTGTAGATTCTGTCCTCAAAGCACACGCTGCTATCAAAATGTCGGTATATGGCACGGTAATTCCCTTCCGTCGGAATTCGAAAGATAGTTTATATGCCTCTTCCCATAAAGCAGTATCTGTTTCCACAATATCCAGAGCATCAAGGCGGGTCTTAAGACGTTGAAACTCATTTTGTGTCTTCGTCCCTCCAAGGATCTCCAGTTTGACTATACCTGTTGTAATTATTGCGTTTTCTTTGAGCAAATGATCTATCCGATCTTTGACTTCCGGCATGAAATCTTTTCTCAAGGCAAAGAGCCACGCAGAGGTATCTACCAGAAAGAGATTATTCGGCATATCTTAATCGTTCCAATTCGTTCAAGGTGAGGTCTATTTCGAATGTCCCCAGCTCCTTCCGAAATGCTTCCCTGTTCCACTGCCGAACCAGAGATTGCAGCCCAGCTTCAATGGCCTCTTTTTTAGATCGTGCTCCTGTGACTTCCATAGCCGCTTTTAATAATTGCTCATTAATGAACACAGTGGTTTTTCTCATAGCCATCTCCACAATACATATTTATAATATGGTATTATTATACATATGCAATCAGATTGTCAACGATTCAGCTTCATTCAGCTCATAGCTGATAGCCTATTGGTCAAATGAATATATTAAGGTTCAGGGTTCTGGCTTCACCGTTCAGGGCTACCCGATAAAATGGGGATTCGGGGTTCATTGGCCAAGTGAAATGGATAGTTAGTCTCCTACATGATTTGGTTCTTTTAATTGAACCCAATCTCCAATGGTGTCAGCAGCGATCTCATAAGTCAAAAGCGTATCAAGAGAGATTTTGTTTGTGGCATCAAGTAGTTCTATTCCTACAACCTTACCCTTGGATGTCACATCAATATTAATCCCATCAGCAACTTCAATAACCCCCTCGGGTTTTAAATTACTTAATCCTATGTAAATCGCATTTACCTGCTTATCGTATGTAATCTTCATTTTATTTCTTTCCCCTCTTTAGGAGTAAAAAATCCGGTTGAGCGGAAAAAGCTATATCGGTTGGACAAGTTGCCAGTATTTGTGTTTGAGCAGCACTCCAGATGGGCTGAAGTCATTTAAGAGCCTATATTCTTCTTCCACACCGTTAAGGTCATTATATGATTAATTGTGGCCATATGCTCAATCAATAAAAGGAACCGAATCAAGATCTCTCAACTAAATACTTCCTTGAAAAACTTATCCTTATCCAGGTGCTTCTGCCATTCCCTGTGCCTTCTGACACTATCGGTTCTTTTCTTTCTTGGCATATTAATAAAGCGGTTGGCTTCAACAGGCCCTAATTCCCCAATTAGTGCTTTGATCGCCTTCTTGACCATTAGCTCTTCATCCATGTATTTTACTGATCTCATTTGAGCCCCTTCTTTTCACAGAATGCAACAGGGTTGCCACACCATATCTTGATGTTGTGCCTTAAGCACTTCTTAATAAGTGAATCATCACAACTTATAAATTCTGCACCGCATTGTTCTGCAAATGCGATATGTGCCGCGTCAGCAACCCCAAAATTCAAGTCATACAATTCTTCAGCTCTTTTTCTTGCAATAGCTAAATCTACATTAACAGATTTTCTCAGTGTTTTTAATCGCTCTTGCAACTCAGTTCTCTCAAAAATGTCAGATATGGCTTTTATTTCTTCCCAATGGACCGGTGAAGCCACTAACTTGTATTTCTCACTTCTCACGTTTGATACTATCAGATTGGCTGCCTCTGTTTCAAGTCGAACCCTCAAAAAAGACTGATCGTCAAAAGGCCGACTTAATACACAGACATCACAATAAATGAGCTTTGCTTTATTCTTCATATCTCTGAAAATGTGTTCAGACTTTTTCTCTGAACAAATTTGCTGTGCTTGTTTTCTTCGAAAAATTTAACTCCGATGGAATACTTCATGTTCCCCAGTTGAATAAGGAAAGTCCCCAGTGCAATGGAAAGCCAAAAGCATTGCACAGGGTAAACATTCACCGAGGCACGGTAAACTGTGCTGTCTTTTTCAAAGAATTTAACCCTAACACATTTTTCAAAATTAGCGAGCAATCCTGTCTCCAAGCCAGCAGCTTTTGGATCGCTGATGCGGTAAGCTTTATCAGTTGGTTGCAACTCCGCTTACTGCAATAGTTTTTCAATTTCCTCATCTGTGAATCTCAACTGTCTAAAAATACGCTTACAATAAATTGGATCCAATGTCTTCTTTCCCATTTGAACTGGTGCCGAATATCTATTTCCTTGCACCATTCTTTAATATATTGCATGGTCAGTTTTTCCTTGCCTTACAAATATGGCGCCCCCTTTATTCAGCAACTTGACTAGTTTATTACTCGAAATTGAGGGCAACTTAGGCATAAGAGGGTACCTCATGCACCTCAAGCGGCCTTAAAAGCAGACCTTCTGGCGGTTCTCGATACCATTCAGGTTCCGTGTCCTTTAAAAACTCAATAAACTCTTCTGTGGAAATATATGACACTATGGTTTTAGGGTATTTTTGTATATCTTCAAGATACAGTTCAATTGCTGATCTAAGGTTTTTCTCAACAGCTGCCAAGTCTTCTCCTCTAGCAGAAACGTTAAGTTCTAAACATATCGCAACATATTCAAGCTTGCTTTTACGAACTATTGCTGTATATGTCTTTTTCATTTCTTCCTCCATTATTTAAATTATCTGGGATGTCGGAGATCCCAATCTTAGGTAGTCTTGGCAACGTTGCCTACTCCAGTTAAACGCCTTTCAGGGTTTAATCCCAGTACGATATTTCATACCTACGAGGCGGGGTGAACCCTCTAGAGGCGGGTGAATCCGCCACACCCGCCTGCCGTCCGGCGGGCAGGCTTCCGGCGGCCAAGTCCGCCCTAGTTAAATAGCCTTTCAGGATTTAACGGGGTAAACTTCGCTATCACAGGAATAAATTTCACCCCGATGGAATAAATGGAAAAATAAAATTCCATTGGGCGGGGCGAATCCGGTTCAACGAGGCCCCGATAGCGGGATCCTCCAAAGGCGGTTAAACCCTCCAGAGGCGGGTAAATCTACGCTTCGCTTCGACAGGCGGGGTAAGGCCCCTGTTAAATATGCCAGGTCCCGGTTGAATAAATCAAAACACCCAACGGGGTAACTGGGGAAAGAACGCTTTCTAAAAACCCAGGGACAAGCTCCCTGTGAATCCTCCTTGCTGCCACAATTATTTTCTTGCTCATATCTTCAAACTGCTGCTTTTCCTTGTGTATTTCTGGGTTATCTTTCTTGCTTTCGCCCTTTTAAGCTTTCGTAATTAAAAATGTGTAAGTGAGGGTTTTCCGATTGGAAAAACATTGAATCCGATATCAAACAATCTCTTATGATTGAGAATATTTCTCCCATCAAAGATAAAGGCTGGTTTAACCATTGACTGGAATATCTTTTCAAAATCGAGACTCTTATATATCTCCCACTCTGTCACAACAGCAATGGCATCACAACCGCCTGAGGCCTCATAAGGGTCTTCAATATAAGATATTGTTCCATCTATGCCGTTCAGATCAATTTTCGCGTTATTCAAGGCTCTTGGGTCTGTAATTACTAAATTAGCCTTTTCCTCTATTAATTTCTTGGCAATGAATATGGCTGGGCTTTCTCTGGTATCGCCAGTATTTGCTTTAAAGGCAAACCCGAACAAACAGATTTTTTTACCTGCTAAGGTATTAAACATTTCACTTAGCATATTGAGGACAAAGCGCTCTTTCTGGTATTCATTGATGCTGACCACAGCTTCCCAGTAATTGGCTACCTCGTCAAGACGGTAATGGCGGCAAAGGTACACCAAATTTAGAATATCCTTTTTGAAGCATGATCCTCCCCAACCAACGCTTGGGTTCAAAAATTTGTTGCCCAGGCGACTGTCCATTCCAATTGCCCGTGCAACCTCGGTTATATCGGCCTCGGTCTTTTCACAAAAAGCTGTGAAGGAGTTTATTGACGATATTCTTTGGGCTAAAAAGGCGTTTGCTACAAGTTTAGAAAGCTCACTACTCCAGATATTGGAGGTAATAATGCGGTCTTTCGGAACCCAGTTTGAATAGATTTCAATCAGTTCATCCCTGGCCCTTACACAGTTTGGCGTTTCTCTTGATCCGATGAGGACTCGGTCAGGATACTCCAAATCTTTGATGGATGTGCCTTCAGCCAGAAATTCAGGGTTGGAAAGGACATCAAAGTGGATATCATTCTCGGTTAAAGAAAGAATTCTTTCCATGGCAAATGCGGTTCTCACAGGAAAAGTGCTTTTTTCCACAATTATTTTACTAGATTCAGAACACTTCAGTATTTGCCTGGCTGTTTTTTCCCAATACTGCAAATCAGCTGCCATACCAGCTCCAGCACCAAAGGTTTTGACCGGCGTATTGACACTAACAAAAATTATCTCTGCCTCCTTTATTCCACGCTCGATCTCTGTGCTAAAAAAAAGATTCTTACCCCGTGTCGAGGTCACAATTTTATCAAGCCCAGGCTCATAAATGGGAAGATCATCAGAGTTCCACTCGGCGATGCGTGTTGGGTTTATATCCACGACTGTAACCTTATAGTGTGGACACTTATGAGCTATCATAGCCATGGTAGGGCCACCTACATAACCAGCTCCTATACAGAGAATATTTTTTTTAAATGTCATTTTTCTTCTGTCTCCGCATTATATTTTCTCTATGACACTACCATTGAAGATTACCGAACTTTAATGTAATACTTAATACCTGCAAATATCGCAGGCCCAATACCCTCGACCTTTTTTATATCTTCAACATTCTTAAAAAGCCCGTAAGTCTCTCTAAATCTGTAGATTTTAACTGCTGTAACAGGGCCAATGTTGGGCAAACGTACCAAATCTTTAAGGTTGGCAGTGTTAATGTTGACAGCTTCCTTTATTCCCTCTTTTGTCTGATTAAGCTTAAACCTGTAGTACTGCTCTTCAAGGCTCTTCCGTGCAGTCTCAATGTTTTCAGGCTTCAACCAGGTTTCATCGCTAAATGTACCCAGGCAATATATTAATTGGTCTATGTCAATATTACCATTTATATCCCTATAGGCAAAGTGCCGTACCTTTGTTCCATCTTTGTTAACTTCCATCATTGTAAAGGATGAATCAGGTAAGGATTTAATCTTAGCACCATCAACATGAGCTACCCCAGAGGAATAGGTTCCGCCCCAATGGAATAACTGCAAAATAGATTCCATAGGGCAAGCATTCCACGGGGCCCCAATAGCGGGATCTCCGTTTCTCTCCGACAGGCGGGGCAGGCCTCTGCTAAATATATCTCTCTGCTGAATTTTGAATTAAGGCCGTTTTGGCCAGGTTTAACAATCACAGAAAAAGCATTTGACACTTGAGTTAAACTTAATTAGAATATTAGTATAACCAAACAAAAATAGGAGAAAACATATGCCTAAGATTTCAAAAGATCATATAAAAATGAAGGTTTTTCCCAAAGGCCAGGTGGTCATTCCAATTGCTTTAAGAAAAAAATATAACATCAATATCGGGGATCAGATACATGCAGCCCCCGAGAAAGATGGCATTTTTCTAAAGCCAAGCCAGGAAGGAAAGATCCACAAGTCTCTTACCGAACATCTTTTCGGCGTTTTCAACATATATGCAACTGCAAAATCAGAACTTACCAAAAAAGATATCAGCAAAGCAGTCAAAAGGGGATTTACAGAAGGATATAGAGTATGATCGCATTATTGGACACCAACGTTATTGTCCGTTTCCTGGTATCAGATAAATCTCCCAAATACAAAAATCTGTATTCATTCTTTGAAGCCCTGGAAAATGGGTCTATGATGGTTGAATTGAAGCTTATTGTTTTGTTCCAGTTAATTTTTGTTCTAAAAAGCTTTTACGAGGTGCCAAAAGAACAAATTGCAAATGGCGTAACGGATCTTCTCAAATACAAGGGAATTTCTGTAAAGAATAAATCTATGATTCGACGTATGCTTGAAATATGGCGAAACAACAATCTGGATATTGTGGACTGCTATCTTATCGCCTCACTGGAAGGTGATACACAAAATCTTCTTTACAGTTATGATCGTGACTTCGATAAGTTCAATATCAACCGGAAGGAACCTTGATCTCTAAGGAAATGGTGTGAAACCCTCCAGAGGCGGGTGAACCCTCCGGAGGCAAGCCCCTGTGAAATGCACTTCGTTCAATGAGCGTTTCGCTTGAGGAGAACATTGCTTTTATCACACTTTTTCACCCAGAAGCTCGAGATCAGCAAGGTCTTTATATCGGCCTAAGGCTCGCTTGTTCCTTATAAATGCTTCTCTCCCTAAATAATAGACATCATGGTCACCAAACTTGCCTTTTTCCCTGCTCTCCCATATCTCTTTGATTGTTAAACCATCAAGAATTGTTATTAGATCAATACGTACCGGTGGGTAACCAAGCTGAATAATCTTTCCTGATAGTATATCATTGTCTGAAATGTCCAACTCTTTGAATCCAAAATCGCATAAGGCCTTACGAAGAGCTCGTATATTTGGAGATGTAGGTTGAATCCAGAAATCTATGTCACCAGTTGCTCGGGGATAGCCATGATACGCAAGGGCAAATGATCCCACGATTACATACTCAACCTTGTTATTATTAAGTGCAGCAACAAAGTCATTGAAATCATTATGGACCTTCACTTCCTAACCTTCTACAACATGTAATTCCCGAATGATTGAAGGAGGGTCCTTATATCCCTGTATGATGTAATAGTGCTCTCTTAAGAACTCAACAGCGCTCAGCCGCTCGTCCGGTGATTTATTTCTCCAGAAACGCCGAGTCATCTCGTCATCTTCTTTTTTAGTTACAAAAATTGGTTTGTATTTTCTCTTCATAATTTAGAAGGGTAGAAAACGGTTCATACCCTGTCCCTTCTTATAAAGACAAGACCTGGCGGAGGCCTGCATCGAGGGCGGTCATATCTTCCTTGGACAGCGAACCTGCATCCTTAATTAAGCGAGCTTTATCCACAGCACGTATTTGGTCACACACAGCTACTACCTGCTTTCCAAGACAAAAAGCAGGAACCGCAATCGGCGGTCTCGGTTTCCCAGCGGTGGAAAGCGGGACAACTACAACTCTACGCCTTGCCTGACTGATCGGAGTTGCTCCAACCAAGACACATGGCCTCATTTTTTGGATTTCAGAGCCTCTTGTAGGATCCAGGTCAACCCAATAAACATCACCACGTTTGAGGTTCAATTCCATCTCCTATTGTTAAATCCCACTCGGACATTTCGGTGTTTAAGGCCTTATCCTCTTCCACATCACAAGCACATTCATAGAGTTCCTGTTCTCGTCTTTCGATCTCACTCTCTAAAACTTCAGCTATGATTTTACTTCGCTGCCGGTTTGGTATGACTGCTCTCATGCGGGCCAACAAATCATCAGGCACTGATATGAGTACCTTTTGCATTACACTCCTCCATTTATGTTAAGATATCAGATATAATATATATTATATTTGAATATTTGTCAATTTGAAAAAGTTTAAGGTCTCATCGCATTTACCCAGCTCCGCCCCTTGGATTACATGGCATAAAACCACACAACCAATTGCAATAACTAATAAAATTAACAACAAGCAACCCTGCGTTTAGGATTGCCTAACCCTTCAATTCATAAGTTCTATTCCGAACTTATTCACTCAGAACTAAGCCCTTCAATTCAAAAATTCTATTACAAACTTAAACTCAGGACTTAGTGCTGCCTTCGGTCATGAGCCTGTCGGGAGCCTCCAGGTCGAACGACTCAAGCCGAATAGAGCGAGCAATCGCAAAGATTATACTTATTAGTTCTATTAAATACTTATTCACTCAGAACTAAGCCCTTCGATTCATAAGTTCTATTCCGAACTTATTCACTCTGAACAAAGCAATATAAATGCCAAACTCCAAAAGACAAGCCTAAAAAGAAAAATAAAGCCAAAACGATAACTCATTCATTTGCCTTTATGCCGTTATGTCCTCTAACACTGTACCCTAATTTTGACATTGTTTATTTGACATTCATTTTTCATTCTTGCCCTGTTAGATAGTAAAAGTGGTAACAATAATAACTCTGTGAATGAGAACAGGCTTAGTGCCTCGATTAAGAATGCAAATCTTTTATCTAACAGAGTGAAAATTTTTACATTTTGCATTGTTTCTCTACCTCGCTCCTCTTCCTAACAAGACTATTTTAATGGTTTTAAAAATAACCATCAAATCGAGAATAAGAGATATATTTTTAATATAGTAAAGGTCATATTTTAGCTTCTCAAGGGCATCTTTCTCTGAGGCACCATAAGGGTATAAAACCTGAGCATAGCCAGTAATCCCTGGTTTTACAGTAAAGCGTTCACGGTAATAGGGAATTTTCTTTTCCAATTCCTGAACAAAAAATTCCCTCTCCGGCCTCGGCCCCACAAAACTCATTTCTCCTTTGAGAACATTCCACATCTGCGGAAGCTCATCTATCCTGAGCTTTCTTATAATCTTCCCAACTCTGGTAATCCTTGGGTCATCATCGGTTGCCCAGACCGGCCCGGAGCTTTCTTCTGCATCTGCTTTCATGGATCTAAATTTAAAAAGATTGAATATCTTCCTATTTTCACCTACCCTTTCTTGACTAAAGAAAATTGGACCTTTGCTCTCCAATCTTATGGCCAGAGACACAAGAGCGAAAAGAGGGAGCAAAATTATCAGGCTAAATAAGGCATTTATAAAACCTACCACCCTTTTTACAAGGCGTACTGTCTTTGATTTAACAAAGCCATCAGAAAATATGAGCCAGCTTGGATTAATTTTTTCGATCAGAATTTTTCCGGTGATCCTTTCATAGAAGTCCTCTCCATCAATGATGTTTAACCCTCTTACTTTGCACTTCAGAAGTTCATCATAGGGTAAAAGTCCGCGCTTTTCATCTAAAGCAACAATCACATTTTTAGCATTTTTAGACTCCACAAAATCACAAATATTATCAAACCCATAGTGAACGGAAATACCTTTAAACTGATTTCGAGTATCATGGTTCTGCTCAGGCACAATGACAGAATCGATTTCATAGCTGAGATCCTTTCTACTACCCGCCTCATACAATATATCTCGAGCTAATTCACCAAAGCCTAGAATAATGGCCTTTTCTGCAAACAACTTTCTTCTCATAACAAAAGAATAGAGAAGGCGCCACGAGACCAAAAGGAGGAGAAGGAAAATGATGCTGATAAAAAATATCCATCGCCCGATCATAGTCGAAGGAAACAGAAAGTAAATAACGGCCAAAACTATGGAGGTAATACCTATAGACTGGATAAGGCGAGTAAATAGATCAATATAATTATCGATACTCTTTTTTTCGTAAAGATCATTAAAATATAAACTTAATTGGGTAATGATGGTAATAAGTAATATCTTTAACCAAATCATCGGCTGAATAAATAGCAACTCCAGATCCATGTTATAGATAAAATAGGCAGCCCAAAAAACAGCCCAGTAAATCAACAGTCCTTCACCGAGGACAAACATAAAAGATGTGATGGAAAAATACTGGCGAAATATCCTAATCATTTATAATACTTTCTATAGTATTTATTATAGGCCTTATATGACTGGGCAAAACCATTAAAAATGATGCCCAGGATCTTTTCTCTTCCTAAGTTTTCAATTGTTTGCTGAATTACAGCCCGCGGCGTTTTACCATTCATAACCACTAAGATTATACCGTCAACATGATTTGCAATGATATTGGTTTCAGCGGTTAGTTGACTTGGGGGAACATCCAAAATAATGAATCTATCCTGATAGCGATCTTTCGCCTCCTTAACAAACTCTCCCATCTTTTTTGATGACAGAAGTTCAACCGGATTGGAGGGTGGTTTTCCGGACAACAGAAGAGTTAGCTTATTAATCTTCGTTTTTATTAACAGTTCAGGTATAGTTTTTTCACCCTGCAGATGTTCACAAAGTCCGCATTCATTACTATAACCAAACATTTCATGGATAGCCGGGCGGCGCAGGTCAGCATCAATCAAAAGAACATTTTCATTCAGACCCATAGCAAAACTTACCGCCAAATTCGATGAGACAAATGACTTTCCTTCACCTGGAAAGGTGCTGGTAACCATTATTGCCTTTGGTGCAGGCCGATCTTTATCATAGAGTATCGCCCCACGTATAACTTTAAACGTTTCAGCAGTAACCGAATCGGGCGCTAAAATAGTAACAAGCTTGTCACTATACCGCTGTTCTTTGAGGTACTCCTTGGCAAAGGTCACCTCCGGCTCTTCAGTCTTTATTCTTTGTGGCATGAAAACATGTTCGACAGGTTTGGATTCCTGCTTCTCTGCCTTATACTTGTCTATTGCATCAGATATTTTTCCCATGGTTTATCCTTAATTAGCTATTACTTAGCTGTCAGCGATCAGGTTTTAGCTTCTTGATAAATGAAGCGTAAGTGTTCAAAGGTTCAGGGTTCAACGTTCAGCCTGCGACGAGCTCAGCCGAGTCGGGTTACTTTTTTTTGGTCTTGTTTGTAAGCTATCAAGTACTTGATGAAACCACGAATAGCAGCGCGCCCTATCAGAGTTCCCTAACAGGGTAAAGGTGCGCCCCGCATGATCGTACACATCCTGAAACTCAGTATTCGTTATGTATTGTTGATCTAGCGCCACATAAAGCTCACTCTGGACTTCGGTGCACGATCGCTTTGCATACCGAAGAAAACGAACAAACTCCGGATTTGTCTCTGAATCGAATCCTTCTGCAATATTGTGCATGGATGAACCCCAGTTAAATAGGCTTCGCATTGAACGAGGTAAACCTGCTGCATCCTGAATTCGTCCCTTCAGGCCGAAGTCGCCAGCAAGCTTGGTCTTCTTTGTCAGGCCATACACCTTGCGAGTTAGCTCCCTGGCCAACTGCCATGCCTCAATATCTTCAAATCGTTCTATTTTCATGCCTTCTCTGTTATGGGTTCTGCATTAATCGTTTCGGGTTTAGATTTTCGTGCAACCCTGAACGGTGAACCCTGAACCTTGAACTATTAGCTGATCTCTTGCTTTCACATTATATCTATACTAATAGGTTCGGCATACTCTACCACACCCATGTCTAATAATTTTTTGCCATAATACTTGGCAGATACCTTATCCTTAAACGCCCCTACAGCAATCCTAAACATTTTTCCTTTTTCGGGATGATCAAAGGGAAGAATATAGGGCTCAAAACCTCCCTTAATCATCCTCTCGAATACAGACCGCGCCGATTCAAGTGGCTTGAAAGAAGCGATATGTACCGAGTAAATTGAGCGATATGTATTATTACGAAAAGGGGGTTTCGAAAATAGTATCTTTTGCCCAATCTCTATCAGGTTAACATCTCTGATTTCAGGGTTTTCTCTCTGTATCTGGTTGAGTGTTTTTTTGTCTGCATAGCCATACATCTCCATTGCTAATCCGAGCAAGGTGTCCCCTGGTTTGACTGTTAGTATCTCATTTTTTATTTTTAGAACATTTTCCTTTTTCGCCAATAGATCACCTTTAAGGAGTTTACTTTTTTCAAGCAATTTACCTTTAGGCGAGCTTGCTTTCGGAATCGGTAAATTTTCTTTTATTCCAGCTTTTGTTATCTCAACACCAGGCTTAGTTCCTATTTTTTTTCCCTCCACATTAGATGGCGGCAAACCTTTTTCCTGAACGATAACAGAGGACTTTTCTTTTAAAGGAGGCGGTTTAGAGATAAAATGTGCTTTATAAAAAAGCTCTGCTGTTTTTAAATACCTTTGGCCAAGGCTGGTAACAGAGCCTGCTGAGATAAGGATAAATAAAAGGATAATAAGGACAGCTGCTCTGAGATATGTTCTCTTTTTTACCGATTCTGGTGCTTCTGGCTCTCGTTTAATTTGAATATCAATGTCCTTCTGCAAAAAAGATTCCGGAAGCTGAAGATCGTTATAGCATTCTTCTATCATTTCAACGGTTATATGTTTTTTCCCATTAGAATACCCAAGCAGAAGAGCGTTATCACACAGAATATTTATCATCCGGGGATAGCCCCGGGCATAGCTATGTATAACTCTTATAACTTTTTTGGAGAAAATTTTAGTATCCCTGGCACCAGCCAACTTCAAACGGGTTTTGATATAGGCCTCGGTTTCTGTCACATGTAAAGGATTTATATGATAGCGTATGCTAATACGCTGTAGGAGCGGTCTGCATTCGGGGTGACGGAGCTTTTGGTTCAGTTCCGGCTGACCCACCAAGAATATATTAATCAATTTTTCATCAGCGGTCTCCATGTTAGACAGAAGACGAATCTCTTCAAGAAGTGTGAGGGACAATTTCTGGGCCTCATCAACAATTAAAAGTACATTTTGTTGTTGATGTAAAAGCGTTTGAAGAAAATTCTCAAATTGAATCAGAAAGGAGCCTTTTGATTCAAATTGAGTTTTAAGCCCTAACCCTGAAGCAACATAAAAGAGAAAATCTTTGGCAGACAAGGTAGGGTTGGATAAGGAAACGTATTTAACCGAAGAATCAAGATCACTTAACAATGTCTGGACTATGGTGGTTTTACCAGTACCAACCTCCCCTGTAAGTAATATAAATCCCTTTCGTTCCATAACTCCATAGGTAAGCAACGACAAAGCCTCTTTGTGGGTTTCTCCCAGATAGAGAAAACGAGGCGATGGAGTCAGATTAAATGGCTTTTCTTTTAGATTGTAAAAGGATGTATACACGACAGCTATTACCTAATAAAATGATTCAGGAATTTAGGAATTTAGGAATCCCTAACTCACAATCTTGCTAAAATTTCTTTTACAAAATTAATCGTAGCATCTACCCCTTTTAGAGAGAGGACTATCACCACTCCTAAGAGCAGGAAGGTTAGGCCTACGGACACAACAGTGAGTATTTCTTTTCTCTTAATTCTTTTTAGCTCTCTGGCACTTAACGTAAAAGGTAGACTTGCTATTATCGGTACTTGAAGCACCTCTTCAACGTCCTCAGGTCTTCTGAAAGAGGTGTCCATGGTTTCTCTCAGATAGGCCAGACCACATCCCAGAGCAAACCCCAAAAGTACGGTCATTAAAAGTATGCGCCGGATATCAGGCTTAAGCGGTCTGATAGGTACCTCGGCAGGGTCTAATATCCTGAATTGTTCCCCTTTCTGCTTTCTCTCCATACTAACTGCGAGTTCAGCCTCTAATTTTCGGCCCAAAAGGGAATTGTAGGTCTCTCGAATATTATTATAATCCCTATTCAACGACATAAGTTCCTGCTCCCGCTTTGGTGTATTCTCTACCTGGGTCTGATACGATTTCATCTGAGAATGTAGTTGAGCTGCTTCGGCCTTCAGGTTTTTTATTCCCAACTCGATTTCCCGCAACTGGTTTACCAGGTTTCTTTCAGCCTGGATCATATCCCTGTTTTTCGGTAGCTTCTGAGCTTCCTTTACATCAGTCTTTTCCTTAGATTCAAGATCAGCAATCTTTTCTTTCAGGCTTATGACATCCGGATGCCTTTCTGTGTATCTGGCTTCAAGGGAGGCAAGTTGTATTTTTAATTGGTCTAAGGACATGGGTTGTTCTGCCTCCCTTCCAGGTGTAACTGGTATTATAGTACTGCTTATCCTAATCTGAGCGGCCTCTGCAATCTGTTGCTGAATCATGAGCTTTCTGTTTTCGGCTTCTCTTAAATTTTCCTGGTTTGTTACTATCTGTCCCTGGATCCTTTCCAAAATTCTCAGATTGGTCTCCAACTGTTCTGGTAAGCCCCCCATATATCTCTCACGGTACCTCTTTAATTCTTCCTCTTTCTCCAAAAGCCTTCTTCTGATATTTTCCAACTCATCAGTTAAAAACTCTGAAGTACCTATAGCCTGATCTTCCCGTATTTTAAGGTTTTGGGCTATAAAATAAGAAGCCAAGGCATTGGTAACATTAGCCACACGTTTAGGATACTTTCCTGTGAAAAAGATCTGAAAAGAAGTCGGAGTTCCTCCGCTCCTCCTGCCACTACCACCGGATACCTCTATGGAGATATTTTCACGGAGTATCTTAACCTTGTCTTCCATAAACATATAGCTGCCAGGCTCATTGTAGAGATCGAACTCCTTAATAATCTTTTCCAGATTAGTGCGGCTCGTCACCTGTTGTGTGATGGTGCGTACACGGTCTTCGATATCAACAGATACAATTTCTTGAACATAACTTGCCGGCACCTTCTGTGGCTGGATTAAAATGAGGGTATTGGACTGGTAAACTTTGGGAAGCACTAAAATTAAAACGATACCAGTCAATATAGATAGAAGGAAAGGAATGATAATCCACCACCTCCGACGGAGAGCAATCTGTTTGTATTTTTCTATTTCAAATGGTTCCATTCTAAGACTCGAGTAATTGGTTAGTTGAAAATTTACATAGATCTGTTGCTTATTTATATGCTCTTTTAGTTCTGGTTGAGTTCCGGAATATTGGAATAGTGGAATAATGGAAAACTGGAATATTGTGATACATTAAAAAAAGGTTTTGATTCATTTCATCACCAGTTATTCCATCGCCCGAATATTCCATTTTAAAAACAAAACGAACATCCTTTAAATTTTAGGATTCATTCTCATTGAAAGCTATCTTTCCAATCTCCATTCACCTGCTTTTTTTGAAGAGATTGAATGAGTCTAAGTAATGCATTTTCAACTTTATAATGTATCTCTTCTATTTTTTGGTACTCATCTTCAGTTATTTGATTTGACTTCCGGAAGCTCTCACTGCAAGAATGGAACTCCCCACACGAACCCAAGGCGAAGTTTAAATAATTCAAGTATTCTTTCAAACTTCGGCGGCAGTATCCTTCTGCTATATTTCGGCTAATGCTGTGGGCCGCGTCAATGCTATTTGCAGCAACTTTCTTTAGTTCATAGGGAAAATTGGAAAAAATTTTATAAGCTAAAGCATATAGTGAAATAGCATCATTCCAAACTCGAAGTTTCTTAAAACCTCTATTGATATTTTTGCCTGTCACAATTTATTTATTCCTTTACTTTTTTGTATATCAGCGTTCCATCCCCGACAGCGGGATCTTCGACATCCCAACTTTCCACGCTTTCACCCTTTCATCATTCCACTCTTCCATCCTTCCAATATTCCATTATTCCAATAATGACGAAGTTATTGAGTTACCATCTATACAACTTGCTGGCGCTGAGGGTGAGCATCACCCGGTTGTCCGTGTAATCCTCCGCATCAATATCATCATCTCTTTGAGCGTACAAATAACCAAGGGATAGAGAAAACCAGCGCATGAACATTAATCGTAGT
>DATKWM010000135.1:0-3207 GCA_035529575.1 Desulfatiglandales bacterium | reverse complement strand
TATCAGGTAAACAGGGTATCAGGATGTGGATATTAGGGGGAAAAGGAGAACAGGAAGTATAGCGTGCATCGGATAGGAATGCCGAATCCGCCAGAGGCGGACAAGTACTTGGTACGAGAGGTGAAGCTCGCAGAATTAATTGACTCTAAGAACTATATAAAACTATTGATGATGAGAGCTGTGGGGTGGGTTATTCAGATTGCCTTGATTGTCTTTTTGAATCGTCCGTCCTATGATTTGTAATGCCTTATATTTTTTTACCTTTTGAATTATCCTTGAATGTAATGATCAAACCAATTGTCACCAGGGCTACCAATACCCATATGATGAGGATGACATTGAATTCCAAATACTTATAGTCGTCTAATAAGAAACCAATCTCCAGCCGCCGAGCAGGTTTTTGGACAAGAGGAAAAAGCCCGGCCAACACGATTACAGCAATTCCACACCACATCACAATCAGTTGTTTCTTATTCATAATTCACCTGCTTTCTGTCTTAATATCTTGCTCTTCTTATTCCACATAGCACTGTTTCCAATTGCTCCTTATATAATACAGCCATTTCCTCACAGGAGCAAGGGCAATGCCCTGCTTGACAACATCACAATCTGTGATAGAGTTGTGGGATTGATGGAGCGAGATTATCTCAGCTTTCATTCTCCTTGATACGGTACAACTGGAGAGAAAATTTCGCATTGATCTGTAAAGAAACGAATGCCTCGAATAATGATCTTACGGTTTATTTGGGTTTTAAATGAAAGACGCCATACTTGAGCTTTAGTTTTATTAAATGAGATATATTCGTCTAATGATTCAAGTTCATCTGTGCATACATCAACAAATCGACCTTCCTTTTCCACTTGCACTTGTACCGACTTGGCTGGATGATATTTTCCACCGCATCCTGAGTGGATACATAATTTTGACAAAGAAACAGAGATGGGGAAAGTCAGTGTAGCCGTTATTGTTCCATCCTCTGGTTGACCCAGCCACATCGTTTTCGGATCAAAGCCAACACGACTTTTAGGATTATGATATTTATCAGTTCGGATAGCAGTATGAACAATATTAGATACAGAAGTCCTCTCTAACTCATGATCTTTTGTTGATACTATAATATTAAAGGATTTTTGTTCCAATATCTCTCTTGGACCATAACTTCGAAAAACGTTGGATATTATATATCCTTCGGGAACATCATTTTTAAGATTGTAATGAAACTTGGGAAACACTTTTTTATTGTAGCTTAGAGTTCTTAAATCCTCTGGTATTAATGTCGCTTTAGGATTCAATCTAAAACCGTTATGCATAATATTTGTATTGCCCCGACTCATGATTGAGGAATTTGTTTTCATGTCATACCCGTAGACCGCCGTATGAATTAGCCCAAAACTATGGCCAAGTTCATGCTGGATCGTCCCCTGGATATTGCTATACGTGTCTAAACGATGAGAAGTTATTATTACAAGACCAGGGCCGTTATTAGTCCCGCCATTAAAAGGCACTCCACTTGGATTCGGTGCGCCTCTATCGGGTTGCATAAAAAAAATAAGAAATAAATAAGGACAGTTAAATCGCGTCAAATTCAACGTTGTTAGAATTTCTGAAGTAACCTGCAATGCAATATTACTATACTTTTCAATGTATTCATCTAAAGTATAATTTCCATCAATGATTTGAGGTTTTCCCTCAAACAACTCAAAGGTGTCTCGACTCAAAAGCATACGTTTATACCATTTTTGAGCAAGCTTAAGATGTTTGATGAGTTTAATTTGTTGTTGTTGAGTTGGGGCTTGTTCATTTTTAGGAACAAAGAAAATAGGTTTAACACGAATCAATGCAGGGAAATCGCCCTCTAGATATGTTTCGGAATCCGCAACAGAAGCTATTGTCAACTGCCCTATCAACTCCTCTACCCTCCCCTGAGTGGTGGCATTTGTTAAAGCTTGAGCCGGTGCTGTTGAAGCTTGTGCCTGGATAGTCCCTGTCAGAAAAAGAAATAGGCCCACGCCCATCACAATCCACCTAAACACCGCTCTATTCTGCCTATTCCACATAGCATTGCTCCCAAATGCTTACCAAAAGAATAACACCATTTCCTAGTAGGAGCAAGGATAATACCACCCTCACAATTGTCCAGGATTAAATCTATTCTAAAAACTATTGATGATGAGAGCTGTGGTGTGGTTTGTTCTGATTGCCTCGATTGTCTTTTTGAATCGTCCGTCCTATGATTCGTAATCCCTTATATTTTTTTACCTTTTGAATTATCCTTGAATGTAATGATCAAACCAATTGTCACCAGGGCTACCAATACCCATATTATGAGGATGACAGTGAAATCCAGAAATTTATAGTCGTCAAATAAGAAACCAATCTAAAGCCGTTTAGAAGGTTTTTGGACAAGAGGAAAAAGCCCGGTGAACACTATTACAGAAATTCCACACATTATCCCGACCCAATTAGAACAGGTTTCAAAGACAAAATGTACCACCTGAGGGTGTAAGCGGACACCTTTAATTGCCCTCGCACAACATCACCCACTCCAAGTTGACAAACGGATTGAGGTATAACGACTGAAATCACCGGCGTTTTACGTCCGGTGGATTGCCTGGTTATCTGCTTCTTTAATTATGGCCTTCCCGTTGCAATCCCACCGAAGAAAAACGCAAAACCAAGGACGCTATCACAGTGTGGACAAGAATACATCACCTCTTTCTTTATCATGCCTTCGACTTCCTTCTGAATTTCGCTACTTTCGTCTTTCTTTGCAGATCGCAATGTGATTTCCTTTTCGCAATGAGGGCACTTAGCCATTTTGCCTTATCCTTTCTCTTTCAGATAACAATGATTATACAGACTGTTTCTTTCTGTATAAGAAGTTCTTGTTTTTTCTTTTTCACGATTTCATCAGGGAAATCAGGGTCGAAATTAATGAGACTGTTATCTTTTTTATCAGAAAAGCAATTACTGCGATAAGACAAAATAGAACGCAGAGCAATCCTATAAGCGCCAATGTAAGTACAGCGTAGGTAAAGAAACTTGATTGTATCGGGAACCAAAGGGGGAGTGTATTTAAGAAGGCAAAGAGAATGAAAAATGTAAACGTTGACAGTTTTGTGTATTGGCCCCAAACCTTGCCTCCATTGCATACGATCGAAGCGGCGGGCAGGAGAAGAGAGGCGACGGCGTTTCCAAAAATAAGC
>DATKWM010000134.1:0-2676 GCA_035529575.1 Desulfatiglandales bacterium | reverse complement strand
TCGATCCTTTATCCGAAGACAATGTCCTTATTTTTGCTATAGGACCGATCACGGACACAATGGTATGGGGGTCATCCAGGTTTGCAGTATTCACCAAGTCTCCTCTAACTAGATTTTATACTGAATCTTACGCTGGAGGGGTAGCTGCTGAAGCGATAAGTAGAACTGGCAATGATGCAATTATAATAAAAGGAATCTCTAAAGATCCTGTTTATCTTGAGATTACTGATACTGGGGTAAAATTCCATGATGCCTCCCATCTTTGGGGTAAGGATACCTATGAAACAGAGGATATTATAGGACAGGAAATTGGAGTGAAAAATGCAGGGATAGTCGTTATAGGGCCTGCCGGTGAAAACCTGGTAAGGTTTGCCCTGATGCAAAGCGATCGCTGGAGATCGATTGGTAGGACTGGAGCTGGGGCAGTAGCAGGCTCAAAAAAACTAAAAGGGATAGGGTTTTATGGGAATAAAAAGAAAAAAATAGCCAAGCCTGATTTGCTTAAGGAATTTCGGAATCAGATAACAGAGGTAAGCAAAAAAGATAAGGGAGTAGCAAACTACAAGGCGATGGGGACACTTCAGATGGTACCGATAATGAACCAAGGCGGTGGATTTCCTACAAAATATTGGACTCTGGGTACATATCCTAAGTGGCAAAACTTAACGAGAGAGGCATTAGGAGAAAATTGTAATGTAACACATAGGTCATGCCCAAGATGTTTTGTTGCATGTGAACAGGTAGGCGAGGTCATTGAAGGAAGACATAAGGGATTAAAAATAAAGCCTGAATATGAGACGATTAATAGTTTTGGCGGTCTTTGTATGATTGATGATATCAAGGAAATTCTATATCTAAATGACATTTGTAACAGATTAGGTATAGATACTATAACAGCAGGCAATCTATCCAGCTTCACCATAGAGGCTTCTCACAAAAAAGACCTAGGGGTGAAGATTGACTATGGTGATGTGGATAGTATCGCTGATTTGCTAAGGAAGACGGTAAAAAAGGAAGGAATTGGGGCTGTTTTAGCTGAGGGAATAAAACATGCCAGCAAGGAGTGGGGACTAGAAGACTTTGCGATCCATGTTAAAGGCTTAGAGCCCCCCGGCTATGAGCCAAGAGCCTATAAGGGAATGGGTTTAGGGTATGCAATTGCAGATAGAGGCGCTTGTCACCTGCGTGCAACATTTTATAAACCAGAGCTTGCAGGAATGATAGCTCCAGAGGCAATTGAAGGAAAGGCAGAAATGTATCTTTGGTGGGAAGATAAGATGTCATTTATGGATTCGTTGATCGCCTGTAGGTTTTATAGAGACTTATATACATGGGACCGCATGTCGATGATGGTAAAAGCCATAACAGGAATGAAGTTAAACGAGAGACGGATAAGAGAAATAGCTTCAAATATCACCTCCAAGGCTAGGGATTTTAACCTGCGCGAGGGAATGAAGAAAGAAGACGAGAGGTTGCCAAAGAGGCTCTTGGAAGAACCACTTGAGGACAGCGGTAAAATCTTTCCCAAGGCCGAATTTGAAAAGATGCTATCTGACTATTATATGCTAAAAAAGTGGAGCGAACCCCCATCGTGAGATTTTTAGTTAATCACAGGGTGTCGTAAACTAAGATATGGATGACGTTACCATAACAAAAGCCATGAATAGACATTCCTCATTATATGCTGCACCAAGATAGGCACCTGCAATTTTTTCATATTAGCCGAAAAAAAAAGTAGATGTACTTTACTTTGTAGGTTGTGCGTCTTCATACGATCCACAAGGTCAGAAGACAGGTAAAAACCTCAGTAAGATCCTCAAACAGGCAAACATTGATTTTGGAATTCTAGAAAATGAAACCTGTAGCGGACATGAAGCCCGGAGAATGGGTGAGACCGGCCTTTTTGCTTATTTGTCCGAGGCCAATATGGAGATGTTTGAGGAAGCAGGGGTTACTCATATTGTCACAGGGGATCCTCACAGCTTTTACACCTTCACCAAGGAGTATCCTGACGAAGGCAATAATCTAAAAGTACAGCATTACACTCAATTTCTTAATGATATTTTAGATGAAGGAAAATTAAGACTTTTCACAAAGGTGAATAAAAAAGTCACGTATCACGATCCTTGTTATTTAGAAAGACACAGTGAGGTGTTTGAGGAGCAAGGAAGCTTATCGATCGTATCCTTGGTGTCAATCTTGTAGAAATAGAGAATAATAAACAAGACAGTGATTGCTGCGGTATGGGTGGTGGTCGGATGTGGATGGAGCCGCCAAAGGCATTAATTTCATCGCAGGCAATAGCAGAGAAACGAATTCAACAAGCACTCGATACCGATGCTGAAATACTTCTAACAGCGTGTCCATTTTGCAACATAACGCTTAATGATGCAGTGAAAGCCATAGAAAAGGAAGACTCCATTAAGGTCATGGATATCACGGAATTGATTTCCATGTCTATCTAAACAAAAGATCAATCTTTTCCGCAAGCTTGGGCGACAGAAAAGGTTTACACCTTTAAGAGGAGTTAGCCGAGGAGCCAAACATCTGTTATTTAAAAGATGCATCCGGCAATACAGGCAAACTTTTATCTATTGTTGATGCCCTCCACGATCGCATAAAGATTTTCAGTGCCTCAGCGCATATACCGCTTTTTGTGTTTATGATGGGCGGGGT
>DATKWM010000133.1:0-3056 GCA_035529575.1 Desulfatiglandales bacterium | reverse complement strand
TCAGCCCGAATCTGTTTTACGATTGTGGCGATGCGTGCGTAACCTCCCGCGGGACGGTATACCGCATGGTCGCCCTGCCAAAACATTTCCTGGTGCAAATCAAAATAGGCATGGCTGTCGTTCATTTGAACGATTGAAAGTATCTTCCTATTCTTCATTTTTTTCTCCTTCCTTTTATTATTATGATACTTCGATTGGGTACCCATCATTTAACCCTTATCAATGTGAAATATTTCTTTCCACTCTCAATTTCTGTTACTTCGCCGGTTATTTCAAATTCTCCAGTCAGCCGGATGTCTTCTGAAGAACTCCCTAACATAACTTTTATGGTTCCGGGTTCTACAACATACTTCATGTCTTTGTTGTAGAAGCCCAACTGCGCTATTGACAGGATAAACGTAACTGTCTTCTTTTGACCCGGCTTCAAAGTAACTCTCTTAAAACTTTTCAACTCTTTTACAGGTCTTGTCATCTCGGACTGTACATCATTAACGTACAACTGCACAACCTCATCTCCCGTATAGAATTCGGTATTCTTTACATCGACGCTTATTTCAACCTGACTGTCCATGGATATGCTCTTTGGCATAATAACCATATTGCTATATTCAAAATTGGTGTAACTGAGACCATAACCAAATGGAAACAGCGGTTTGCTGCTTATCTCTACATAATCACCTTTCCAGTGAGAACGGCCGCCAGAGGGTTTGTGATTATAATATACAGGAACCTGACCCACAGATCTTGGAAAGGACATGGGTAGTTTGCCTCCCGGATTATAATCTCCGAATAAGACATCGGCAACCGCACGGGCTCCTTCTTCGCCGGGCAGCCACGCTTCCAGTACTGATGTTATATTATTCATAATCCAATTGATGGATAATGGCCTGCCGTTGATAAGTACAACAATTATCGAGGTGCCGGTTCCATAAACAGCCCTAATAAGCTCCTCCTGTATCCCAGGCAAATTAAGATCGGCTCTGTCTCTAGACTCCCCACTCGTACAGTCTTTAACAAGTCCGGATTTGTCACCTACAACCACAACTGCCACTTCTGATTTTTTTGCAGCTTTAATGGCTTCAGCAAAACCATCCCTGGAATCACTCCTAACATCACAACCTTTTGCATAGTAAACAATAGTGTTTCTGCTGACTCTATTCTTTATTCCCTCCAATATACTGGAGATTGGAACAAAACTGTCAATCAATTCCACTTTTTCAGGTATAGGTGTATTGAATATTTCTGTATCCTTACTCATCTCAATAAGTGATTCCAGATGGCATGGGTACGCATAGTCTCCGATGATGTTTCTGGCGGTATTCGCATTTGGCCCGATTACAGCAATTGATGCAATATCTTTTCTTATGGGAAGTAAATCTCCCTGGTTTTTTAAAAGCACAATCGATTCTTGTGCTATTTTGTATGCAAGTGCCCTCTGTTCTGGCGTATCAAATACACTGGCGGCTTTTTTCTCATCTACATAGGGATTTTCAAAAAGCCCCAGTAAAAATTTCATTCTAAGTATTCTCATTACAGATGTATCAATCACCGATTCCTTCACCAAACCCTTTTCCACTGCAGCTTTTAATGGTTTTCCATAGCAATCGGTGCTTGGAAGTTCTACATCAACACCGGACTCAAGTGCCAGCCTGGCCGCATGGTTCTTTTCTTTAGCTACATGATGGTACTCATATAGCATATTGATTCCGAAATAATCGGATACCAACAGTCCATCGAAACCCCATTGATCTCTCAGAATATTTGTTAACAACTCTTTTGAACCATGACAGGGGATGCCATCCAGTTCATGGTACGCTGCCATTATAGAGGCGATTCTGGCTTCTTTTACAGCTGCTTCAAAAGGCAGCAAGAATATCTCGTGCATCTCCCTTAAAGGAATATGTGCCGGCGCCCAGTTCATTCCACCTTCTGAAACACCATATCCGACAAAGTGTTTACCGGTTGCCATAATTCCCTGCTTCCAATCACTTCCCTGGATTCCTTTGATATAAGATGTCCCCATCTTGGAAGCAAGGTAAGGATCTTCACCAAAGGTTTCTTCCACCCTTCCCCATCTTGCATCCCTCGTAACATCCAGTACAGGGGCAAGAGCTTGATGAGCACCTACTGATCTCATTTGTTCTTTTATAACAGTACCCATTTTCTCTACCGACTCAGGATCCCAGGTACTGGCCACCCCTATAGTCTGGGGAAAACAGGTGCCCCCTTTGGCCATATACCCACTGCAAGATTCTTCATGGATGATAGCCGGAATGCCAAGACGGGTATTTGTAATCAGATATTTCTGTATTTGATTTGCTATTCTTGCAGAAACCGGTGGATCAAAATTGCTTGCCCCGCCAAGACGGGTTATTTGTCCAATACCGTCTTTCATAATGACATTTGCCTTATCATCCAAAAAACGCTTTCCTTCTAATATTTCATACACCCAGATACCGCTGAGTTGAGCGATTTTTTCATCTATGGTCATAAGAGATAAAAGAGTTTCCACTCTTTTTTTGACCGGTTGACCAGCATCTAGATAAACTTCCTTTTGTATATCATGTTTTTTTACCATTTTAAAAACCCCTTTCATATATAAAATTATCTCATATGATTTTCTCAGACATAACCTACAGCTTGTTAAAAATCTCCATATTGGATTTCAATAAATTTATTAATAATAATACTAGCTAGTACATGTATACTAGTGCAATTATACCTGTATCAAGACATAAAATATATCAGAAAAAAGAATTTCAAAGAATATTTAAACATCACACAATTTGACCGGATAATAATCGTCACCAATTCGGCGGGAGTCGCAGCAACAGCCTGGTAAGATAGGATTGCGAAAAGTTTTATACAAGACAACTAGTATTTAAGTGCACCCGCAGTAAGGCCGGAAATTATCTGTCGCTCCGCAAAGAGATAAAAAATGACCGCCGGCACTGCGGACAGGGTTACGAAAGCCGCTATTAGCGCTAAATCCATTCCATATTGTCCCTGGAACTGCATCGTGCCGAGGGGTAAAGTCCAGAGCTTTTCCTTATCTA
>DATKWM010000132.1:0-4969 GCA_035529575.1 Desulfatiglandales bacterium | reverse complement strand
CGAGCAGTTCGGCCTTGAGCTCACTGCCGAAAGGCTCATGGCCGAGGGCGGGACTTAGTGCTGCCCGCGACGAGCCTCTCGGCCTAGAGCCTGTCGAGAGCCTCTAGGTCGAACGACTCGAGGCCGAAAGGCTCGGCCGAGCCGAGTGAGCAGTCGCAAAGATTATACTCATTGGAATACGTTATAGTATTTGCGAATCGAAGCACTAAGGTATATTTGCCTCTAAAGCCATTACTATCTTTTTCTTAAGTTCAGTTAAATCAAAAGATTTAATTACATAAAAATCTGCGGCAATAGATTTAATGTCTTCTTTAAAGGTATCGTAAGCAGTGCAGAGTATGACCGGTAAGTTATAAAATTTATTCCTAATATCCTGTAAAAGATCAAGACCATTGTAGTCAATCATCTTTATATCCAGTATAACTATATCAGGTTTTTCTTTTTCTATTCTCTCTGTCAATTTATATCCATCTGCGGCTGTGATAACCTCATAACCGGCCTCGGTTAACTCCTCAGAGTAAAGTAATCTGATATGTTCTTCATCATCAACAACTAATATCTTGGCCATCGGCAATCTCCCCTCACACTAAAATTGACAAAAAACTAATTAGGCTTACTCTCCATTCCAGTGCTTCATTAAAAGCTTTTTGGTTGCCTCAAATTGGAGGCACTCTTCTTCAATAAACTCTTCTGAATCCCTTATGGACATCCTCTCTGTTTTTTTTACATAAGAAAGGGTTTTGCCGAGATATATAGGGATAAGGGAATCTAAAAGTTCATCTTCTACCCACAGTTTATCCCTGTAGGCAACAGTAAAATCGATCAAAACATTGATCCAGAGGTTTGTAGGAAAATCAAACTGGTCTTTATTTATTTTCCTTACCTCTTGTAATTTATTCACAGTCTCTTTCTGGAGGGTTTTCTCCCAAATGTGACTGCAGGTATTAAAACCATTCTGAAATTTTGTAAATAATGTTTCCTTATTGACCTTCACAGGTGGTGGCATTTCAGTTTCTCCGAGGCCAAAACCAAAGATCGAAGTGGGCTTACTCCATTTTACATTACTCCAGAAAGGATAAAATTTTATCATCATATTAAAAATAGTCCCTACCACCTGCCTAAACATGGGTCCAAGATCTGCGCCCGGATCCTTGGCTCGATGAATTTTGGGCCTGCCCATAAAGGCCTGGCAAATTGGGATATTTTCATTCATGGCAAGGGTAGTCATCCAGATGTCAATGCCAAAATTGGCTATAGCCTCCGACCAGGTATCACTTTCAAGATATATTTTGGCCAATTTTCCACAAAAGCCAAAATCGCCACCTATAGGTTGCCTAACCCTTCTGCCATAGAGAGAGCGTGTCAAAGGATACGCGATAGAGTTTGTTATGGTGCCATCATATTTATGTCGCACATAAAGGGGGGCAACATAACCAAAATCCTGAAAAAGAGGTTCTCCTAAATGTTTTATCCACTTTGGCGTAATACTTTTTAAATCAGCATCAACTACCACCACACCTTCTGCCTCAAGTTCAACAATCTTTTTAAAGAGGTTCCTAAAATTTCTCCCTTTCCCTTTCACACCAGGTTCTGTTGATATGTATATCTTTGGTGTATTAGTTTTTATACCCAGAAATATTTCTTTTGTGCCATCATCAGAGTTGTTATCGCAGTTTATAATAACCGAATCTATATCTCCAAAGAACGACTGTATTCCTTGATCTGCCTGTTGCACAGGAAAGGCAATGGAGTCTGCCTCGTTGTAAGATGGTATTGCGACAACAAACGTAGCTTTCTTTATGTTGTCAGGATTAACCTCATATTCAAACATATTTCAGCCGCTCCAGCCATCTTTTTCAACTGCTATAGTCATAAAAGCCTTTTCCGGTTTTTCTTCCAAGCCAACCAGCGTCTACATACTTTGTAAGGAGGGGACATGGTCTATATTTAGAATCACCAAGACCTTTATAAAGAACCTCCATTATAGATAGACAGGTATCTAATCCGATAAGGTCAGCTAATGCCAAAGGACCCATAGGGTGATTCATTCCCAAGATCATGATATCATCAATAGCCTTAGCAGTACCTACCCCTTCAAATAGCGTGTAGACAGCCTCGTTTATCATGGGCATAAGTATCCTATTGCTGATAAAGCCAGGAAAATCATTTGCATCCACTGGTGTCTTATTAAGTTTATTGGCCAAATCATGGGTAACTTTATTCGTCTCATCAGATGTTGCTAAGCCTCTGATGATCTCTACCAATTTCATCACAGGAACTGGGTTCATAAAATGCATGCCTATTACCTGTTGAGGCCGCTTTGTTGCTCCAGCAATCTTGGTTATAGAGATTGAGGATGTATTTGAAGATAGAATCACATCCGGGGCGCAGATCCTATCAAGCTCAGTAAATAGTTTTAACTTTAGATTCTCATTTTCTATTGCTGCCTCAACTACGAAATCAACATCTTTCATATCAGAAATTTCAATAGAGCCTTTTATACGGGAACTAATATTTTTTTTGTCTTCAGGGTATATCTTTTCCTTTTTTACCAACCTGGAAAGATTATTCTCAATAGAAGCCAAACCTTTATCCACAAATTCTTGGGCAATGTCATTCATAACTACTTTAATACCATACGTAGCAGCTACTTGGGCGATTCCAGATCCCATTTGACCTGCACCAACTACACCTAATGTTGTAATTTCCATTCTCAACCCTCCCTTAAACCAAATGAATTTTATTAACGTACAATTATTAAAATGATAAGTGGCTGAAATAAAAAAAGTTTATAGATTCTTCATGCTTAACTGGTAATCTTCAAAAACGCTATTCATAATTTTAGCCACCTTTTTAGTTAGTAGTGCTATATATCGTAAAATAACAGCAAAATCAACCTGAAAAGGTTGATCTGTCTTTTGCCTGAATAGCATAGTATCATTATTCATGCGTAGGCTACCTAAAGTGTCTCGAGCCCATTACCTCTTTCTGTTCCATTTGATCTTGATTATTCCTCCTGAATCCTGGGCGATATAAAGGAATCCTTTTGTGTCCGCTGCTATTCCTTCCTGGTTATCCCCTGGGAAGGCGTAGGCCTTGAGAATTTTCCCTTCAGTTGTGATTTCGAAGAGAGTATTTGTTGCATCGCTCATAACATATAGATGACCGCTTTTCTCATCATAATGCAGCGCAGAAAGGTCAATGGTCTTAAAAGGTAAATACTTTACGATCTTTGCGATATTACCTCCATGAGAACTACTCCTAAGAGGCACTTCAAGTTCAAAGATAGCAGAGGGATCTTCCTTATCATTCAGATCAAGACATTGGTTGGTGATATAGAATGTTCCACCTTCCGGGTGTTTTGAATCAGGCACGAAAGCGATTGCCTCAATACCATGACCCCCAGGTTTAAGAACAACTGCTCCCTGGAAAGCCCTATTGATTGAAAATTCCCGCAATACTCTAAAATTTTTAGGATCAACTTCGATGATTTTTTCCTCTCCCTCGATCGCTATATACAGAAGGCCAGATAAAGGGTTACATGTTATTCCCTCGAAATCAGCATCAAGAATCCTTTTCTGTTTTACCAAGGTTCCATCTCTTTGGATTTCGCAAACATCACCTTCATCCCCGACGATAAACAGAGTTCCGCGCCCAGGATGAAAAACGATTCCTGATGGTTCGCTGAAATTCACCTGGTCGATATTGCCAATCCACAGATAAGGAAAGGGGATTACAGCGCACCCAACAAGGATAGACAGAAGGAAAATACCAAGAAGGTTGCAAAAAACAAATCTCTTTGGATCTGTATAATCATGTAAATTTTTACATTCTAACAATTTAGCCATCAAGGGATAAATAGTATAAATTGATGAAAAGATCAAACTCTGAGAACACCCAATTTTATATGCTGACAACCCTTTAGTACCTATCCATTAACGCCTTTCGTAAACCATCTAAAGACCGCCTCAAGCTAAATGGCCATATTTTGCAATGCATTTTCATTGACACATAACTGACTATATTTTAGATTATTTTTACTTAAAAGGAGGTTTTTGTAACTGAACTAACAAGAACGTTGAATCTGTATTTTGTGAATTTTTGAATATATAAAGGAGGTCGTATGTCGATGCTATTCGAAAAATTGGAAAACTATGGTTGTGAAGAGGTTGCATTCTTTTACGATAAAGGGGCAGGCCTTAAGGCTATAATAGCTATTAATGACACTACATTGGGCCCAGCTTGGGGCGGTACCAGGCTGTGGAACTATCGTGACGAGGAAGAAGCGCTCATCGACGTGTTGAGGCTTGGGAAAGGCATGACCCGTAAATCATCTATTTCAGGTTTAGATGCAGGGGGTGGAAAGGCAGTGATCATTGCGAAACCTGAGCAGAAAACCGAGGCACTTCTACGTGCCCATGGGAGGTGTGTAGAGACATTTAAAGGAGGATTTATAACAGGAGAAGATATGGGGATTGGAATTGAGGACGCAAAAATAATGCACAAAGAAACAGAGCATGTAGTGGGAATATCTAAAGAGGTTGGCGATCCTTCTCCATTTACGGCCCATGGTGTGGTTTGTGGGATGAGGGCTTGTGCCAAGGATGTATACGGAAATTCAAACTTATCGGGTTTAAAGGTCGCAATACAGGGAGTAGGGCATGTCGGGTATAATCTGGCAAAGGAGTTGCACAAAGAAGGATCTGAACTCATCGTTGCAGACATACGAGAAGAGCTCACTAAAAGAGTCTTTCAAGAATTTGGGGCCAAAGTGGTGCCCATAGAAGAAATCTATTCTGTAGATTGTGATATTTTCGCTCCATGTGGTCTTGGTGCCACAATAAATGACGAGACTATTCCAAAGCTCAAGTGTAAAATAGTCGCAGGTTCTGCCAACAATCAATTAGAAGAAAACCGCCATGGAAGGATTCTGCATGAAAAAGGAATACGTTACGCACCAGATTATGTG
>DATKWM010000131.1:0-2649 GCA_035529575.1 Desulfatiglandales bacterium | reverse complement strand
AAAAAAAGAATTCTGTTTACCATTGGTATTGCATTTCAGTTTACCCTTTCCACCTTACAATCTAACAATAAATTCACCCCTCAATTCATCTTCAAGGGCGATTGATAAAACTTACCAAAAATTGATAAATTTAACTTTATTAGATTATAAGAAATTTCGTGTAGTGTATTTGATAAGGGGCTGAAAAGTCTCTTAAAGGAGGCTCAAGATGGAACAACTACAAAAATCCGTCCAACAAATATTTGCCGACAAATTGCTGAAAATTCCGGATTACCAACGGGGATATGCATGGGAAAAAAAGCATTGTGAGGATCTTATTGAAGATCTGGAGGTTTTACTGAAGGATCAGGAGCATTATTTCGGAACCCTCGTACTCCATTTTGACAAAGCTCGTGGGCATATCATAGATGAGGAGGGGAACACCTTAAAAATATATGATGTTGTCGACGGACAGCAGCGTCTCACCGCAGTTATCATTTTGCTCCACTGCATTTCCCAAGAATTGAGGAATAATTTAAATAAGAGGACATTTGCTGACGGGATCAAAAAAAATTACATAAAAATAGTCGATATGGAAAATCAGGAAAAGGCCCGCTTGACTCTGAACAAAGACTGCCATGAGTTTTTTGTAAAAAATGTCATATCTGATGCACCTACAATTGGTGGCACTAAGATCAAATCTCATCAAAGGCTGGAAGAGGCAATGCATTTTTTCACAAATTACCTGAACGAAAAAAGGAAGGAATACTTAGATCAGTATGAAGCTTGGCTTATTGATCTCCACCGGAAGATCACAAACGCCCTGAGACTGACTGTCTATCTTGTGCCTACGACTTCTGATGTTGGTGTTATTTTTGAGGTTATGAATAATCGTGGAAAACCTCTTTCGGAAATGGAGAAAGTCAAAAACTATTTGCTCTATCTATCCTCCAAAATAGACATGGAAGCTGCTAGGGAATTGGGAGAGCGGATTAATTCTGTTTGGGCTTTCATCTTTCAGAGGCTCATGGAATCCGATGTCTCTTCTATAGAATACGAAAATCAGCTTCTGAGGACTTCTTGGATCATGGCTTATAACTACACTTCAAGGGAGTGGCACGGTTATTCTTCGATCAAAGATCAATTCAATTTGAGGAAATTTTATGGTAAGCACGAAAAATTGTTGGAACGATTGAACAGATATGTTGAAATACTGCATCAAAGCTGTATCGCTTACTGTGATATATTGGCGCCCAATCACGATGAATCCTTCAACAATTTCCGGGATATGCCCGATGTCAGAAGGAGGTTGAGAAAAAAGGCAGAAAAGCTGGTACGGATAGGGAACCGGGTACCGTTTTTGCCTTTGCTAATGGCAGCCCGAATCAGATTTCCTGATGACTCAGAATTCTTGGAGGATATGCTGAATATCTGCGAGAAATATGCCTTTCGGATTTACAGGATGCAAAGGAGTCGCTCCAACACAGGGCAGTCGAATCTTTTCAAACAGGGATTCAACCTTTTCAGAGGAAGAATTTCTAAGAAATTTGTCCTGAGAAATATCAAAAAGAGTCTTCTTTACTACTCCCCAGAACTGAGTTTCAGAGATATTTTCCTTGAAATCGGCAGAGACTGGTACAATTTTTATGGTTTGAAGTATTTCTTGTATGAATACGAGGAGAAGCTGGCCAGAGGAAAAGGAGTTCTTCTCCCCTGGGATAAGCTTGTGAAAAAGGATAAGAATGAAAGCATCGAGCACATACTGCCACAGGCATGGACTCGGTCCTATTGGAGAGAAAAATGGAAGCGGGAAAATGTTAAGTTATTTTTGCATGATATTGGAAATCTGACACTGACCTTCGATAACGGCGTTTACAGCAATAAGCCCTTTCCAGAAAAAAGGGGCAATCCAGGAGATCCGGACTGTTATACAACATCGAATTTATTCCAGGAAAAAGAGCTGGGAGCTTATGAAGATTGGACTCTGAATGAGTTAAAAAAACGGCGAAAAGAAATCATCGAATGGGCTATTGAGAGATGGGGAGTAGATGGTGAGCAGGTGCAAGGAGTGGAATTGGATGAGGAGGATTATGAAGAGATAGAGGCGGGGGAGGCCGATGATTTGATCAATGGTCTCGATGAAGAAGACGACGTTTTGGATGAGGAATTGCCAGAAAAAGAAAAGCCAAAAGAATGGTCTTCAGAGGAAATTTACGAATATTTAGACTATCTAAAGAATTGGGGAGAATCGACCTACTACTACTTCAAGGTATTGGCCGCGATCGAAGGAAGAATCGGGTTTGATAATCTTGTGAAGAGCATCCGGAGAGAGTCTGGGACGGATTTTCATGGAAAGATGCTGGCTGGGGTGTTTGCAGGTCTGACTAAGAAAGCCGGACATAAGGGAGGAGAAAGGCTGGACAAGATTTGGGAAGATGGTTGGATTTATTCGCTGAATAAAAAGTATGAAGATGTCGTCAGAAGATATTTTAAGGAAGCAGAATAGGAGATAATTACGTTATGGTTTAATTAAGGAGGGTAGATATGAAGAAAGTCACTTTATTACTTCCTGATAAAATTATTCGTGTCCTGGGAACCTCAAGTATGAGTCGAACCTCAGAAATTGATCTCACGCCAGAAAACATGATAAATGTCTTGGTTGTAGACTCC
>DATKWM010000130.1:0-29549 GCA_035529575.1 Desulfatiglandales bacterium | reverse complement strand
CTGGCACATCCCGATTATCGGGATCACGCCGATGCATTTATTATAGGGCATGAGTAAAAAAAGACATACACGTGCTCCTTGACTTGCAGGAGTAAAAAAAAGACATCCCCATGCTCATTCACCGGGTAATTTCAAAGAGCTGAAGTGTTACAGAATTTTAAATCAATTCATTTCTAAAGGAAAAAATGTGTTAAATAATATCCAGGAGCTTCATGGACATAATAAATATTGCGACCATTAATATTATTCGAATAAGGCCTTCCCCTTTTTTCACGGAAGATTTTGCAGACCACCACGCTCCAAGTGCATTTCCGGCTGCCAGGGTAAGTCCAAACTTCAAGTCCACATTGTGTGTGAGAAAAAAAATAAGCAGGGCCGGAATAGTATAGATAAATACGATGAATATCTTGTGCATATTGACATGAACAAGGTCGAGTCTCATTAGATGGTAAAGCGATGCCATGAGCAGGAATCCAACGCCAGCCTGAATAAATCCTCCATAAAATCCGACCAAAACCATTGCCGGATAGATGAACCAGTTCCTCTGATACTGTTTGTTGTCTTCGGTTTTCTTTTGATTTGGCCTCGGCACCAGCAGGGAAACGATAATCCCAATCAAGACATAGGCCAAAATTTTCTGAAATAAGGTATCGCTGATGGTAGTTGCGATGATAGAGCCCGCGATGGCTCCTGGGAGAGTAAAAGAGGCCAGCTTTAAACTCATCTTAAATTTGTGATATTTTTCCTGCTTGAAGGATACTATGCCAGAGATATTTTGAATAAGAATTGCGATGCGATTGGTTCCGTTGGCAAGGGAACTACTGAGACCTAAAAATATGAGGGTGGGCAAAGTAATTGTGGATCCACCGCCAGCCATAACATTGATAAAACCAGCTACAGAACCGACAACAAAGAGAAGAAGTAGCTTAAATAATTCTTCCATTGTTTATTCATTCACACGATGCATAGGTTAGGATATTTTACCATGCAGAGACTAATATCAGAAATTTTTAAAAATTAAAAGGACATAATTTCTGAGGTAAACTACAGCTAAATGTGATTAGAGCATTGGAAGGCTTACTAAGCAGGAGCTTGATCTGAATATAATCTGGGCTTATTCTTCAAATTGGCTTAACTCGAGGAGAGTGTATCCCTTTTGATTGAGAAATGAGATAATTTCTGTTGGCATCTTTTTATCAGTTGCCAGAATATGTTTTCCCTCCTGATCATAAAAACTGATTCCTGGGACAGTCAGTGTTATATTTCTTGTCTCATCCCTGCCCGATGTCAGAAAGTGATGCGGTTTAGAGTCATATGAAAGCCCAAGAAAATTAAGTGTTAGCTCTGTCATTCTGTTTAGATCTTTCTCACCAGCAAGAGAGAGAACCAGAAATTGATGCTTTTTAAGGAGAGAAACAATAGCAGGCGATAGATCAGTTGTGTTTATGATACAATCTTTCCCGTGCCGATTAAAAAATAGATCAGCCTGTATAATTAAATTAAATTCAGAGTCCTTTCCTTGATAAACTGGAATTTTTACCTTACGAGAGAAAGGCTGTCCAGCAAGGGTTAGCAGAAGAGCGGGTAACGGGAAATCTATATTTTTTTCAATGCTTATTTCCTTTTCACGAGGTACATCATCTGTCATGTCTTTCGGGACAGGGAGACCAGGATAATCAATTACCCTTATCCCTAATTTCTTAAGATATGCCCTTATTACTCCTGGTGTCTGTTCGGAAGGATGATTAATGAAGCTGATTGCTGCTATTTTCTTCGTAATATTTTCCTCGCCTCTTTGTGGAATAATCACCCAGTCGCCAGCCATGGAGATACCTATATCCCCACTTCTTATCCTAAATTGTTCCCCAGGTTTAAGAATCTTATAATAGTTACTGGCTGCAAGGATTTTATCCATAGCAGTTTTAAGGGTATCGTCTGTGGTCAGATGAACAATTCCGTAATCCTCCCAATCGGCGAGGATTAACTGACTGATGTCTTCTGGAAGCTCATTTTTTAGGTCAATAATCAATCGCATGCCACTCTGTAAATTTAAAACAGGGAAAGACTCGGCCTTTAGTTGTATCTGGCCACCTGACTTCAGCGGAATAAACTGCTTGCCGGTATCGACCCATTCCTCGTCCATCTGATTGAAGATATCCCTGAGTTTTTTTCTTAAAGAAATAGTTTGTTCGGTGTCTTCAGATGGGATGATTTTGCTCTTCTCGAGAGCTCTCTTTTCTTTTGTAACATTAACAGGCATTCTGACTATCTCTGGAGAAAAGATAGGAAGTCTGATAACCTGATTTGGATAGATGATATCGAGATTTTTTAAGGTAGGATTAAATTTTTGAACCAGATTTAGATATTCATCATAAAGGTATTCGGGCTGTATTTTATACTTTCCATATACGACCATTGTTAAGCTATCACCAGATTTAACCACATAATTGTCGAAATCTACATCTTTCAACGAGGAAATACCCATTATTGATTTCTGGACAAATTTCTCTTTTTCTGTAGCTCCTCTAATTGGTGTTATGTTGAGTGGAATTGATATTGTTTGTCCCGGGTGAATAATATCGAGATTTGTTAAAGATTTATTCATGCTTTTTAGTAAGGAAATGAGCTCGGCAAGATCTGGTTTTTTGAGTAGCCCTCTCTGGCGTAGGAGTTTCCAGATGTAATCGCCGTCTTTTACCGTATAGGTCTCACACACAACCTCTCTCCCTTCAATCTTTTTAACCTTGGCCTGCTGAACTAAAGAGATAGAGAATGTGTCTTTCTCTTTTCCTTGAACCAAAGGTGCATATGAGGATGGAAAAGCAATCAGGAATGTGAGGTAAATGGCAATTTGGCTTGCTGTAGTTTTGATACGCATTGAAAAGTTCGTGATGCCCTCTTTCGACCTTATTTGATAGAAATAATTACTGTCATATTAAATAGTTAAATAAAATTATGTCAAGATTTTTCACCTGTTATAATTATACACAATATATTGAACCAGTCAACAATAAATATACATTATATAGTATTTTTATCTTTACATTTATTCTAATATCTGCTACCAATTATATCTTAAGTGGTTAGGGAGATAAATAACGATGAAAATAAAGAAGCTTTCTATTCAGGGTTTTAAGTCATTTATGGATAAATTAGACATTCAGATTTCTCCTGGAATCAGTGCATTTGTTGGCCCTAATGGTTGCGGTAAGAGCAATATAGTTGATGCCATACGGTGGGTTATGGGTGAACAAAGCCCCAAGCAGCTCCGTGGTCGCCAGATGGAAGATTTGATTTTTTCAGGGACAGGTCCTTTAAAGGCCTTGAGTATGGCAGAGGTAGCCCTGACATTTGAAGATGCTGAGGAATTCCATGATACCAGCGAGATATCCATTTGCAGACGGCTTTATAGGTCTGGTGAAAGCGAGTATCTAATCAATAATTCAACATGCAGATTAAAGGATATCCACGATTTATTTATGGGCACCGGATTGGGTAATCGATCATATGCTATTATTGCCCAAGGAGAGATAGGTTTAATCATAGAGCAAAAACCAGAAGAAACAAGATTTCTTTTGGAGGAGGCAGCTGGCATTACTAAGTACAAGGTTAGGAGAGAAGAATCTTTACGAAAGGTATCATTAACAAAAGAAAACCTTAGGAGGGTAGAAGACCTTCTCGTTGAAATTAAAAGAGAGATGAATTCTCTCAAGAGACAGGCTAGGAAGGCCAGAAGATTCAAAGAGATAAATGCTGACATTCATCGCTTAAAGCTCGTTTTGCACGCCAATAATTATAGTGAATTGCAGACAGAGAAGGTAAAGAGAGCAAAAATTATTGATGACTTGATAGATAAGGAAAAAGGATTAGAGGCACTTTTTTCTGAATCTGAGAAGGTTATTGAAACTAAGAATTTGGAGATAATAGAGAAGGAGAAGTCCTTATCTGTTTTGAGGGAATCAGTTTTTTCTCTTAGGGAAGAGCGCGGAAAAAATGAGGATACACTCAGACATTTGTCGGTTGACCAGGAAAGATTTAACCTTACTTCTACCAGATTGAATGAAGAGAAAAAGGAAATCAGTGAAAAATTAATGGGATTTCAATCTGAAGTTGAAAAAATTAACTCCAGGATTAACGAATTGCAAAAATCGATCCAGGAAATCTCAACCCTTCAATTTCAGCATGATTCTGCTTTTAAAGATGAAAGGCAAACATTGATCAGATTGAAAGATGAGTTGAAAAAGGAAAAATCTTATTTAATCGAGCTAGCTACTAATGAGGCGAGCCTGAGAGGTGAAAAAAACAATCTCACAGAGATGATTAGCCAGTTAGAGATCAGAAAGAATGGGCTTAAGGAGAACTCCAGAGAGATAGCAAGAAATCTTGAAAAGCCATCTTTTCTATTAGACGAAAAAAGGGAAAGAAGGGAGAGGGCAGTAATTCAGGTAAGTTCTATCGAGAAAAATATACAAGCACAGAGAATAAAACTAACAAGACTTGAAGAGGTGAGAAGAGAGAAAGAATCTGAATGCTCAGCAACCGAGTTAGCACTAAATCTCTTTCGTTCCCAATTAAAGACCATTAGAAGTCTTATTGAAAACTATGAAGGGTATAAATCAGGCGTTCAGACAATTATGAATTCTTATGGGCAAAAGAGTATCAAAGGAGGCAATATTTTAGGTGTAGTGGCAGATTTTATTCAAGTTGAACCAGAATTCGAGTTAGCTGTTGAGGCAGTTTTAGCAGAAAGATTACAATATGTCATTGTTGCTCGGCAGGAGGATGGCAGGGAGGCCGTTGAATATTTAAGATCAAAAGATATGGGCAGAAGTTATTTTCTCCCTCTCGGGGAGTTTAAAGGAGAAAAGACTCTTGATAATGTGAGTGTTAAGCTTAATGGTTTTAAGCTTTTAAGAAATCATATTTCTGTGGCACAAAAAATAAGGCCGTTGGTAGAATCCTTCTTGGGTAATTCAGCACTGGTAGATAACCTCTCTCAGGCTCTATTGGCCTGGAACAATGGAAAAGATAAACAAACCCTGGTTACTCCAGAAGGTGATCTCGTGGATAATAGGGGTGTCATAATTGGCGGGAGATTGGGAAAAGATTCTTTAGGCTTGCTTGGGAGAAGGCGAAAGGAGAAAGAATTATCACTTAAGATAAAGAATAAGGAGAAACTAATTTCTGTATTGCAATCAGATCTTGATCAATTGAATCTACAAGTGGAGGGTATACATAGCCTCATTGGTCGATTGGAAAGAGATAAAGCATCTTATGCCCAGCAGATTGAAAAAATGGACAAAGACATATTCCTCCTTGAAAATGAGTCAGAACAACTCATAAAGCAATCTCAATATGTAGTAAGCCAGTTAGTATCTTTACGCAATGACAGAGATGAGAAAAGGTCTCATCTCGCTCATATTGAAGAAAAACTATCAACATGCTTTAAGGAGAAGGAAAGGGATCAACGTATAGTTACAGAGAAGGAGGTTCATATTGAAGAGTTGGAAAACACCCTTGATGATTCGAAAGAAAATCTCTCACAGTTGCTTCTCAGGTATAACCAATATAAAGAGGAAGAGAGGAGTCTCGTGCGGGAAAAAGAGAGGATTGATCAATTCATAAGTGACATAGAGGAAAGAATTGGTAGGATAGAAGAAGAGATACGATCAAATAGTGATCAATACAAAAATTCTTTGATTACAGAGGAGGGATTAAAAGAAGGATTAGCCGTCATTTATCAAAGACAGAAGGACCTTGAAAAAGAGGTCAATGATTCTGAAAATAGATTTGAGATTTTGAGGGAAGAATTAAGAGAAGAAGAGCAAAAGGCTGCTCTTTCAAGGGAAAGGGTGAGTAAGCTAAGGGAAGAAGTTAATGGGGCGCGAATAAAAGAGGCAGAGATAGATTTTAAGCGTACGAGTATTTTATCTCAGGTTGGGGAAGAGACAGGAATTAACCTCCAAAGGGATTACAAAAAATATTTGGAGGAAGATTTTTCAGAGGCTCAATATGAACTAAAGCTCAGAGATTGTTTACGTATTAAAGAGAGAATTGGAGAGGTGAATCTTCTGGCTATTAATGAATATGAGAAACTGGAAGAGAGATATAAATTTATAACGGCACAGCAACAGGACCTCCTTTCCTCGATGGAGTCTCTTTCTGAGGCTATTAGAAAAATTAACAGGATTTCTAAGGAGAAGTTTCTTGCTACATTTGGCAAGGTTGATGAGAAATTGAAGAAGGTTTTTCCAATCCTGTTTAATGGTGGCAAGGCAAGACTGAGGTTGGTTGATGAAAGTCTTCCATTAGAAAGTGGTGTATTAGTTGAAGCACAGCCTCCAGGAAAGAGACTGGTTCATATGGGACTCTTGTCAGGTGGGGAAAAGGCCCTCGCAGCGATGGCCTTACTATTTGCTATCTACCTTATTAAACCAAGTCCGTTTATTATAATGGATGAGGTGGATGCCCCCTTGGATGAGGCCAATACAGATCGATTTAATGTTCTTTTGAGGGAGATTGAAAAATCATCCCAAGTAGTAATGGTTACCCATAATCGGAATACAATGGAAATGGCTGCTCGGTTGTATGGTGTGACCATGGATAAAAGCAGCACTTCTAAAATTGTTTCTGTAAATTTGGAGGATTATCAGCAGAGAGTGCCTCAAGTGATCTAAAGCGCCTAAAGTGCTTAAAGTTAAAAAGATATGATAGATAATAAAGAATTCGCTATACAGACTTTCTTTCTATTAAAATTTAGGCACTTGTAATTTTAGGCACTTTAGCTCACTTACTTAGAGCTTTGCAAAATCTTACAATTTTTGTCACCCCAATGAAGAGGGTGGACTTTCCTGAGGTGACTGGGTAAGGGCGCTGAAAAGACCAGCCCGGGAGCGTTGGAACTGAAGAAAAGCCCACCCTCTTTAAGGAAATATGAGTTATGCAAAGCTCTCATACTAATGAAAGGAGGCAAATACCTCTTTGGATAAACCAGAACTTGCTCATGGTAGTGCCCCCGCTGGAAGACTCTGGAATAAGCTATCTAACACAAGAAACAAATTAACAGACAGGCTCAACGCATTAGTAACTGGCAAAAATGTAATTGACCCACCCCTGTTAGAAAATCTCGAGGAGATTCTTTTTACCTCTGACATTGGTGTAGAGGTAACACAGCAGTTAATTGAGGGACTAACACAGAGGGTAGAAAAGAAATCTCTAAGCAAACCAGAACAGTTAAAAGCCATTTTAAAAGAAAAAATGGTTTCTTTGTTAGAGGCTGGCCAAGACCTTTCTGCCTTTACCATAAAAGATACACCCCCTAACATTTTACATGTAGTCATGTTTGTAGGCGTTAACGGAGTGGGAAAGACAACGACTATTGCTAAAATGGCTCATTATTTTCAAGCTCGGGAGCAAAGGGTAATGCTGGTGGCGGCAGATACCTTCAGGGCTGCTGCCATAGAGCAACTACAGATTTGGGGAGAGCGTATAGGTGCGGAGGTAATCAATCAAAAAAGAGGAGCAGATCCTGCAGCGGTTGTTTTCGATGCCCTTTCTGCTGCTAAGTCCAGAAAAATAGAGAGGGTTTTTATTGATACTGCCGGAAGACTTCATACTAAATTACACTTAATAGAAGAACTAAAGAAAATTCAAAAAGTTGCGAGTCAGCAGGTTTCCGGAGCTCCCCAACAAGTGACCCTTATCATTGACGCTACTACTGGCCAAAATGCAATTGCCCAAGCCCAGGTATTTGCAGAGTCACTCGGAGTGACAGATATTATCCTGACTAAATTGGATGGAACAGCCAAAGGTGGTGCTGTCATTGGTATTTATCAGAAGCTCCGCATTCCTATCTCATTTATATGTACTGGCGAAGGGCTTGAGGATTTTGAGATATTTAATCCAAGAGAATTCGTTGAAGCCATCTTTGATTGAATGTTACCCTTATGAAAAAGACTACAGTGAAAAGACAGATAGTATGGGGAGATCTTGACTCCCTTGGAATTGTCTTTTATCCCCACTACTATAAGTGGATCGATGCAAGTGGCCATGTGTTCTTTCAATCTCTCAACCTTGCTTTAGATAGCCTATGGAAGGAAAGGGGAATTATATTTGGTCTTTTAGAGACTGGGTGTAGATATCATCTGCCAGGGAGGTACAATGAATGGATTGAAATTGTCACATATATTGATGATATTTCAGATAAGGTAGTGTTGTTACGACATGATATCTCCCGTCTCTCGGACAGGGCCCTTATGATAAAGGGATTTGAAAAAAGGATCTGTTTAGATGTTTCCGATGCTTTGAAATTCAAGGCAATTGATATACCGCACGACATTAGAATTATCCTATCAAAGGCACAATCTTATAAGTGATCCTTAACTAACAAAGATCGACTGGCACCATCGAAACTTACATTTCCACTATTTGAAAAATGGCAAAGATTTTGATTGGCACATCTGGTTTTTCTTATAATGAGTGGAAAGATAATTTTTATCCCATTCATCTCCCTCAATCTGATTTTTTGTCCTTCTACTGCCAGGAATTTAATACAGTTGAGCTAAATTTTTCATATTACAGAATACCAACACTCTCTCAATGCAGGCAGATGTTAGAAAAATCAGGCCATAGAGTTGAATTTGTTATCAAGGCCTTTAAAGGTCTTACCCATGAAATTACAGATCAATCAATACCTGAGATATTACCTCAGTTTAGGGATCCCATAGCACCCTTTTCGCAAAGTAATACACTCGGTGCCGTACTCTTGCAATTCCCTCAAAGTTTTCATTATACTCCCAGTTCACGGGTCTACCTGCAATCACTTATCAAGGGATTGAGCCCAATGCCAGTGTGTGTTGAGTTCAGGCAAAGGGAATGGTTAAGAGATTCGGTTTATACTACCTTAAAGGAGTTGAACGCTGGTTTTGTTTGTGTTGATGAACCTCCTCTGAGAGGTCTTCTTCCCCCAGTTGCAGTGGCGACTTCTGATATAGGTTATATCCGGTTTCATGGTCGCAATCGCTCAAAATGGTATACAGGGGATTCGAAAGAAAGATACGATTATCTGTATAGTGAAGACGAACTTAAGGCGTGGCTTCCTAAAATTTATACATTAGCAGAACAAACGGAGAAGGTGTTTATATTCTTTAATAATCATAAAAACGCCCAGGCTATTACCAATGCCAGGATGATGATCAATTTATTAAATAAGTAGGGGAAATCTGCTCTATTCTTCTAACATTGACTTCAAACACACAGTAACCTTTTCTATAAGATCAGGCATATTGCGGCTTTTGTAATGGATTGTTTCAATAGGGCTGCCAAGTTGAATTGTTATTGATCCTTTCTTTAGCTTGAAGCTCCCTTTTGGCATAATCTTGTTGCTCCCTTTGATAGCAATTGGAACAATGGGAGTACTTGATTCAATAGCAAGATAAAAGGCCCCTCGCTTTAAAGGTTGCAAATGCCCATCTTTACTACGAGTGCCTTCGGCAAATATTACTATTGAAGCCCCGCTCTTAATCCTATCTACCGCCTGTTTAAAGGTGCTTTTTGCCTTTGCCGCAGAGGAGCGGTCAATGCTTATGTATCTTGCTCTCCTCATTGCCCAGCCAAGGATTGGAATCCGCATCAGTTCCTTTTTAAGAATGAATTTAAAATCAACCGGGAGATATGCCAACAGGGCGAATATATCAAAAAAACTTAGGTGATTTGGAATATAGATATAGGTCTTTTCTTTATCTATTACATCAAGCCCATTTATTTCTACCCTCACACCTGAGCCCCAAAGAATAATCCTTGACCATGGGGCAGCACCATAGAAATGTGTAATCCTACCAGTGGAGGAAAAGATGGATAGGAAAATCGCAATCAGTGCCCAGATAAGGGTATTTATTACGCCAATGAATGTCCAGATAAAGATAGATCTGATCATAGTATGCATATCAATAGTCATTTGTGATTTGTGGTTAATAGAAATGGTTAGGGAACTTCAAATTAAACTAATAACCAGTGAAAGATGACAAGTGACTTTTTAATTATTTAAAAATAACTATGCAATCCAGGGAGATAATTAACACCGAAATAGGTGAAAAGCACAGATGCAAAGCCAATTATGCTCATTATGGCCATCCTTTTCCCTCTCCAGCCATGGACGAATCTGGAGTGAAGCATTGCCGCATAGATAAGCCATGTTATCAAAGACCATGTCTCTTTTGGGTCCCAGCTCCAGTATGAGCCCCAGGCAGAGTAAGCCCACACTGAACCAGTAATAATTCCCAAAGTTAAAAAGATAAAGCCAATAACAACACTATGATAGGTAAGCTCATCTACTATTTCTCTACCCGGTAAAAGTCTAAAAAAAAGACGTGGCCTTTCCCCTTTCTCTAATCCTTTTAAGAGGTACATGAATCCAAGGCCACATGCTATGGTAAGTGCAGCATATCCAAAAAAGCATGTGATAACATGGCTTATCAACCAGTTACTTTGCAGGGCGGGAATCAATGGCTGTATCCTGGCGTTAACGTTTGGAGAAAAGGAGGCAAAGGCTATTGAAAAGAAGGCAAAGGGAATCACAAAGGCGCCAAGATTCCTGCTCTTGATTCGCCACTCTATAATCAGATAGAGTAGTACTATAGTCCACGAAAAAAAGATGAGAGATTCATAGAAATTGGAAAGTGGTGCATGTCCAATTCCCATCTTGTAGGACTCAAGCCACCTCAGGATTAATCCCACGGTCTGTGCAATAAGCCCGATAAAGGCAATAATTGAGGCAAGCGATCCCCAGAATTCTTTTCCTGTGACCATTTTAAAGATATAAAATATGGCTGAACCAAAATAAATAAAGGTTACCCAACTAAGTATTGTAGTATTGATAATCATGCTATCATCCCATCGAGGAAAAATGCCTTAGGAGATATTCTGTCTCCCGCTTTAGACCAACAGGATCTTTATTGCTTGTGGCTCCTACAGATATTCTACTCTTCCCTTCTTGATCATCCACCCTTACCCACAGCCTTTTATGGGAGGAAAAAAAGGTGATAAATAAACCAAGTATAACAAAAAATGATCCAATTGCCACAATTACAACACCTGGGTCGTGGCTTAGTTGGAGACCTGTATAATAGTTACTCTCTATTCTGTTGAGCTTGAAATAGTATGGCTTATAGCGGCCAGGATTAAATGTTGGCACTTTTTTAAATAGCCCAGGGATTCTGTCTCTAATTTTTTCTATGCGTTCGAATACCCATACGCGCATAGTACCTTCAGGGTTTTGGATATGTATAAGAACAGCTGGACCCATAGACATAAAATTTTTTTCTATCTTTACAATATTCACCTTTGCATTTTTTTCTTTCAGATAAAATGAATCCTTTTGTTTAACCTTTATAGTGGTTTCTTCTTTATTTTCTCTATTGACAGTTATATGTGCCCGGCCACCAGGAGTTGTTCCATAACTTGCCTGGTAAAACCTGATTCCATTAAATGTTATTGGATGATTAACCAGTAAGGGCCCTTGAAGAATAACATTATTACCTTTAAGAAAGCTTAAATTCGATCGATACTCTTTAGGCATTCCATTATCATAGAAAGAAATAGTAAACTTGTCACACCTGACAGTAAAATCTAATTTCTTACCTCCCTTTTGTCTTCCCAAATGGACAGTATTGGTAGATTCCCCTTCAGGTATATTTACAAAGGCTTCAAATCCTAACAAAGACCCTATTATTGCACCTGTAATGACTATCAGGATGCTTAAATGAATAATATACACACCAAAATTAGAATACGCCCCTTTTTCTCCATAAAAAAAAGTAGTGCTGTCAGCATCTTTTCTTCTGATCTTTTTGTACTTTCTCCTGAGGAAGTTTTCCACACTGTTAATAACTTCATTACGATCTTTTTCAATGAGCATGACGCTTTCAGGGGTAAGATTTTCAAAGGGTTTTCTCCTGTCAGGGGAAGGAATATTGCTAAAAAGCTTCCAGGAAGCTGGTAATCTATTCAAGGAGCAAACTATGAGGTTTAAAGAGAGGAGTCCCATCAGGATGATGAACCAGGCAGAGTGGTACATATCAAATAGTTGAAGAGAATTGAAGACTTTTACCAATCCAGGACTAAGATGCCTAAAAGATTCCCCTCCTTCATATTGCTGGGGAATAATTGTCCCCACTATAGATGCAATAGCAATGATAATTAAAAGGATGATCGTTAATTTTAGGGAGGAAAGAAAGGAGAAGAATGTTTTTTTCATTTTCAAAGGCACCTCAATCTAATCCTATTTCCTTATCTGTTAGATAGCAGGCTGGATCCTCTCCCCATATATTGCCGCTTACTGCCTCGGCTCTGGCTCGGAAGTTACCACTGCATATATCAAGCCACTTGCAACTGGCACATCTTCCCTTTACATATCGGCGTTTATCTTTCAGCTGGGCCATTAAAGGATTGGTTAAATTAGACCATATTTGACTGAAGGGCCTCACAAGAACATTGCCAAAGGAATGTTCGCGCCAGAACTGATCTGCATACACTGCACCATCCCAGCTTACGCAGCCTATTCCTTCACCTGAGCTATTTCCTCTATTCATCTTGAGAAGCTCTAAGACTTCTCCTGCCCGAGGATTATTTTCTTTGAGCATCCTCAAATAGAGATAGGGGCCATCAGCATGATTATCTACAGTCAAGACCTCCTTTTTTAATCCCCTGTTATGCATATCCTTGGTCCTGTCCATTATAATGTCTACTATTTTCCTGGTTTCACTATGGGAGAGATCTTGATCAACTAAATTTGATCCCCTGCCGGAATAAACAAGATGATAAAAACAGATCCTCTCGATCTTCATCTTTTCTGCGAGATCAAAGATACCCGGCACCTGATCTATGTTCAACTTGTTTATAGTGAATCGTAATCCAACCTTAAGTTCTACCTTTTGGCAGTTTTTTATCCCATTAAGTGCCTTCTTAAAGGCGCCCTCAACCCCTCTAAAGTGATCATTCACATGTTCCAGCCCATCAAGACTTATACCGGCATAGGACACGCCAGCATTTTTTAACAGCATGGCCTTTTCTTCGGTAATAAGGGTGCCATTAGTAGAGATAACTACCCTTATACCCTTACTCACGGCGTAGCTGGTGAGCTCAGGCAAATCTGACCGCAGTAAGGGTTCCCCTCCAGAGAAGAGAAGAACTGGTACCCCAAAGGTTGCCAGATCATCGATGAGATTAAAACCTTCCTCTGTGGTTAACTCCCTATCGCGACTTTGATGAACAGCCTTGGCATAACAGTGGATGCAATTTAAATTACAGGCCCTGGTAGTATTCCACACGACTACCGGTTTTTTATCAGACGAAAACTGAAGCAGATGAGGTGGCAGATCCTTTGATCGCCTTCCGTATCTGATGGGATCAGATGCTTCAACTGTTCCACAGTATAATTTAGATATGCCGATCATATTTTCTCTCGTCAAAATTTTTGGTTAAGAATGCTATATTCCATGCACTCCTTAAGCCTGTCAAGAAATTTATATAAAAATCGTAGTTACTCAGATTGCTCGATTCACGCCTGCCCGCCCGATTATTTCGAGACAGGCGTGGCCCCCGGAACGTTGAACCTGAGCAGTTACTAAAAATCTAGGTTGATAAATTTGTAGGATATTGGTAATCTAAAAAATAAAAGAATTTTCATATTTTAGGCAACTAAATTTGGAGGGAGAAAAAATGGCAATCAAGGTTATGATTATAAGAAAAGTGGCTAAAGACAAACAAAAGGATTTGCTTCCACTTTTGATGGAGCTGCGAGCAATGGCTATGAGCCAAAAGGGATATATTTCCGGGGAAACCTTGAAAGGGATTAGCGATCCAGACGAGTTTATGGTGATAAGCACCTGGAACAGCCTTGAAGATTGGAATGCCTGGGATAATAATCCAGCAAGAAAAGAGATTCAGGCAAAAATTGATGCCATTCTAGAAGAAAAAACAATTGCGAAGGCTTATCTTTATGGATAGGGTTAATTTTACCAAAGAATCTTGATGAATCTTTGAAGATAATAGTCTTTTAAACCCCACCATATTCTTTATGTTAAAAATTTTTTCACAGTGTCAGCATACTACTGCTTTCATTTTTACTTAATTCATTACAATCGGAGATTTTACGGTTGACGCGTTTTCAATTGGGTGAGCTCAAATTAATTAAGTACTTCCCTGGTATTGTTGGCAAGATAACAGAGGAGCACGCCATCTACTATTATGAAAATTGGGGACTTGATATCTCTTTTGAAACACAGGTTGGAAGAGAGCTTTCAGAGTTCCTGATGGAATTTCAGGAAGATAGAGATGGTTTCTGGGTAGCTACCGTAGCAGGAGACTTTGGAGGCTCTATTGCCATAGATGGGCGCAATCACAGCAAGGAAGGCTCACGCCTGCGATGGTTTATTGTTGCTCCAAAATTCCACGGGAGAGGAATTGGAGGAACGTTATTGAGAAAATCGATCGAATTTTGCAAAGAGGCAGGCTACAAAAGAATATATTTATGGACCTTCAAAGGCCTGGAATCAGCAGGGTATCTATATGAAAAAGAAGGATTCAGGCTCTGTAAAACTCATGAGGTTAGGCAGTGGGGCCAGGATATAGAAGAGCAGATGTTCGAATTAAACCTTTAGATTTTGGTGGGGAATTACCTTAAAAAAACTTTCATAAAAGCTGTAACTTTTCTATCACGTCTTTATTTTTCTCCTCTGGATTTATTTCAATTATCTTTATACCGGCACTTAGAAGGAGTGCGGCTGTTACACCTAAACCATATCCAGTATCTGTTTCACAATATGGGGTATTGAGGCCGCATGAGGGACTTTTATTTTTTAAAATTGCCTTTGTTGCGCCTGTTAATCTTGCCAGTTTAAGGCTTTCTCGAGCCCCTTTAATAAAGGCCTCTGTTACATCCTTCCCCAAAGAATTTATTACCCTAGCATGTCCGGAAAGGACTCCTTTTCCATCGCCCCCAACAATGCAGGATGGTGCCCGGGGAGTGGATAAACCTCCTAACTGTTCAGGGCAGATAGGTATAAATTGTATTTCTTGTGCCTTTTCAATAATTTCTTCAGCTCGGCTATGGCCACCATCATAACGGCACTCAATGCCAAGGAGGCAGCTACTTATCAAGACAGGCAAAGATGTGACCTCAATCAATAAATTTCAGCGCAGAACCTTTTGGCTTCCTTTCCTCTATCCATCCTATCTGGTATGTCTTTTCTCCCATTCCCTGAATTTGTTGCATAATGTCCTGAACATCCTTTTCAGCAACGATAAGTATCAGACCGATACCATTGTTAAAGGTTCTTATCATCTCCTCTTCAGTGAGATTTCCCGCTTTCTTGATAAAGTGAAAGATGGGTTGCGGAGTCCATGATGATTGTCTGATCACCGCTTTGCAATTAGTGGGTAGAATCCTGGGCAGATTTTCTATAATCCCACCACCGGTTATGTGGGAGATTCCATAGATATGAAAATTTTTTATGAGGGGTTTTATCGTTTCGGCATAAATCCTTGTTGGCTCGAGCAATTCTTCCCCAACTGTTTTTCCAAATTCATCAACATAATCATTTACAGACATTTTGAGGGTATCAAAAAATATTTTTCTGACGAGAGAATATCCATTGCTGTGAAGTCCACTAGAGCCTATTGCGATCAACTGGTGTCCAATTGCGATCTCACTGCCGTCAATGATCTGATCATTATCTACAAGTCCTATAGCGAATCCGGCAAGATCATATTCTCCTTGGGCATAAAATCCAGGCATTTCAGCCGTTTCCCCACCGATCAGGGCACATTTAGCCTCTTCGCAGCCCCTGGCGATACCCTTTATGATCTCTACTGCTGTATCACGGTCAAGTTTGCCCATTGAAAGGTAGTCCAGAAAAAAAAGGGGGGTTGCACCCTGTACAAGGATATCATTGACGCACATGGCTACCAGATCTATCCCAATTGTGTCGTGTTTATTGAGCATAAAAGCTATCTTTAACTTTGTGCCCACCCCATCAGTAGATGAAACGAGAATGGGTTTTTTAATGTTTCCTAAACTAAGTGAGTAAAGACCGGCATAGCCTCCTATATCGCTCAAGACATTCGATTTAAATGTCTTGCTTACTATGGGCTTTATAATTTCAACAAAATTTTTACCAGCATCTATATCTACACCAGCCTCTGCGTAACTATCTTTTCTTTTTTTATATGTCATGGTTTTAAAACCTCTATTAATTTATAGTAATACTGCTTACAATAGCATGCGATTCGTCAAACTTGAAAAAATAAGTGAATTGGTAATTTTTAAGGACATCTTTCTGCTACCCTATCTTTTGATGAAATTCAACTATTATCGTAACAACTCAGGTTCAAAGTTCTAAAGTTCACGGTTCAACGTTAAAAAACGATGAACATAGGCAAGTATGAAGATAAGGCAACCAATCCCGATTTCATCGGGAAACCTTGAACCCTGACTGCCGTCTGGCGGGCAGGTGTGAACCTGACAACCCGAGTAGTTACCTATTATTTTGTATTTCACCTTATGCTTATAGCATATGGATGTCTGAAATTATTTTAAAAGAAAAGAAGATAGAAATCTTATTTATTTATGAAGGAGTGGTGAATAGAGGAGGGGAGAAAAAGAAAAGAAAATTTTGACTATTTCATATCTTGTGTAGTATAAAGACCGGATTTTGCAGGGAGAAGAAAAATGTACACGTTTCCTAGGATTGACCGTTTGCCTCCGTATGTTTTTGCTGCTGTTGATGAGTTGAAGATGGAAGCGAGACAGAAGGGTGAGGATATCATTGATTTGGGAATGGGAAATCCAGATTTGCCCACACCTGAACATATTGTCAAGAAGATGGTGGAGGCAGTTCAAAAAGCGAAAAACCATAGATATTCTGCCTCAAGGGGGATAACCAAACTTCGGCATGCCATTTCTGATTGGTACAAGGTCCGCTTTGGGGTTGAGATAGATCCTGATGAAGAGGCTATTGTCACTATTGGTGCCAAGGAGGGGATAGCTCATTTAGTTTTAGCCACTATATGCCCTGGTGATGTGGTATTTGCTCCTAATCCTACATATCCCATTCATCCATATTCAGTAATTATTGCTGGAGGCGATCTCAGAGGGATTCCTATTGGGTCTGACAGAGATTTTTTTGAAGATCTCTTAACTGCAACAAAGCAGACATGGCCAAAATCAAAGATGTTGATAATATCCTACCCCCATAACCCAACTACCAATATAGTGGATAGAGAGTTTTTTGAAAAGATAGTGGAGTTTTGTACTGAGCATGAGATAATGGTTATTCACGACTTTGCCTATGCAGATTTGGTTTTTGATGGCTATAAGCCCCCCAGTTTTCTTATGGTACGTGGGGCCAAAGAGATAGGCGTGGAATTTTATTCCCTTACTAAAAGTTTTTCTATGCCCGGTTGGAGGGTAGGTTTTTGCCTTGGTAACAGCAAAATGATAGCAGCCTTAAGAAAGATAAAGAGCTATCTTGACTATGGTATTTTCCAGCCTATACAAATTTCCTCTATTATTGCCTTAAAAGGATCCTATGGCTGTGTAAGTGAGATGGCAAAAGTTTATCAGCAGAGAAGAAATACCCTGATCAATGGTTTGGGAAGGATTGGCTGGAAAATAGAGAAACCTAAAGCTACTATGTTTGTATGGGCAAAAATACCTGATAGCTTTACAAAGATGGGTTCCTTGGAATTTTCAAAATTGCTCATACGAGAGGCTAAAGTAGCAGTTTCTCCAGGTATAGGTTTTGGGCAATATGGTGAAGGATATATTAGATTTGCCCTGGTTGAAAACAACCATAGGATTAACCAGGCTATAAGAGGGATTAAAAAGATATTATAGTGGGGTAGACAGATGTCTCAAATAAATGTTGGCTTGATTGGCTTCGGAACAGTAGGGGCAGGCATGGTGGAGCTCTTGCTCCATAACCAAGAACTGATACAGGGTAGGGTTGGTGTAGACATAGTAGTAAAAAAAATTGCAGACTTGGATATTGTATCCGATAGAGGAGTAGATATTGACCCTGGATTTCTTACAACCGATGCACTGGAAATAATCAATGATCCTGAGATAGATGTCATTGTGGAATTAATCGGTGGCTATGATCAGGCGATGAAATATATCTTAATGGCTATGGAAAGAGGAAAACATGTGGTTACAGCCAATAAGGCCCTGATAGCCAAACATGGCAGGATTTTGTTTGAGGCGGCCGAAAAATACAATGTTGATATTGCCTTTGGGGCAGGTGTTGCTGGAGGTATTCCTATTGTGAGGGCCTTGAGAGAGGGCCTGGCAGCAAACCAGATTCAAGCAGTTCTGGCTATTTTGAATGGAACATCCAATTATATCTTAACGAGGATGACAGAAGAAGGGCTTCCTTTTAATGAGGCACTCTCTATAGCCAAAAGACTTGGTTATGCAGAGGCAGATCCAACCCTGGATATTGATGGAAGTGATGCTGCTCATAAATTGACCATCATTATTTCTCTGGCATTTGGGCGCCCTTTTACGTATGAGGATGTTTATAAGGAAGGAATTAATGAGGTTTGCTTTGAGGACATACGGTTTGCAGGTGAGTTTGGCTATTGTATAAAATTGCTGGCTATTGCCAGAGAGGCAGATGGTCAAATTGAGGCCAGGGTGCACCCGGCTTTTGTTCCCCTGGACCATATCCTGGCAAATGTCAATGAGGCATATAATGCTGTGTATGTTGAAGGTGATTTTGTAGGGCCCACTCTCTTTTATGGTCTCGGTGCTGGTAGAAGACCTACGGGAAGTGCAGTGGTGTCTGATTTGATGGATATAGCCAGAAATCACATTAAAGGTATTACCAGAAGGGTTTCACCTCTGTCCTTTGCACACCCCCCAGCCAGCGAACTATCTCTTAAACCTATGGATCAGATAATTACTGATTATTATTTTCGGTTTTCCGCAGTAGATAGCCCAGGGGTTCTTTCAAAGATATCTGGAATTTTGGGTGCTCACAATATAAGTATTGCCTCTGTTATCCAGAAAAGGAGAGAGGTGAATGGATCTGTCCCAGTGGTAATGCTTACCCATGAAGCAAGGGAGTGTGACGTCAGAAAATCTCTGGAGCTTATTGATAAGCTTGACATTGTAACTGAGAAGACAGTTCTTTTTAGGGTGGAGAAAAAGACAGGAATCTAAATGTATATAGTGTGCCCAGATCTTGAAGGAATTTTTGTACCTGAAATCTGGATCAGTGTATCAGAGAGGACAGGGATACAAGAGCTCAGATTAACGACCAGGGATATTCCTGATTATGATCAGTTGATGAGAAGGAGACTGGAGATCCTTAAAAGAGAAAACCTTAAGATCACAGATATCCAAAGGGTAATACAGTCAATGAACCCTCTGGATGGAGCTACAAAGATTTTGGGATGGATTAGAGAGAGATTTCAGCTTATTCTTGTCTCTGATACTTTTGTTGAGTTTGCCGGCCCCTTTTTGGAAAAGCTCAATAGGCCTACTCTCTTTTGTAACTCTCTTATCATTGATCTGGATGGAACAATTATCGATTATCGACTTCGACAAAAGGATGGCAAAAGGCATGTGGTAAAGGCTTTGAAGGACTTGGGCTATAAAGTAATCGCTATTGGAGATAGTTACAATGATACCACTATGTTAAGCGAGGCGAATGAAAGCATCCTTTTTAGACCGCCTGAGAACATAAAAAAAGAATTTAGTAATTTCCCTGTTATTGAAACTTATGAGGATTTAAAAGCTGAACTGAAAAAGTATATATTGCACGACTCTTGATATTCAAGGTTCATGTTTCACACAAAAACTCCAGGCAAATAGATTCGGTTGAATCTTTTTATATTTTTTACATTGATGTTCTTGCAAAAAGTCCTTTTACTCGCTCATGATGCCCATTTTGGGATTCATGAAAGGATCTTTTTTCTAAAAGTGGCCAAAATCGCTCGCAAAAGACTTTTTACGAGTTTGTCTTAATTGGTTTTAAACAAGGAATGAGCAACGAGAAAACAGCAACGAGAAAGCAGCCACCAGCAAAGAATGTTACCTATTACCGGGTTATTTATGGTGATTGTGACTCAATGGCTATAGTCTATTATGCAAATTATCTCAAATTCTTCGAGATAGGTAGGACAGAGCTATTAAGGGAGGCCGGTTTGACATACAGGGAGGTTGAAGATAGAGGGTTTTTTCTACCGACAACAGAAACTTGCCTCAAATACGTTAAGCCTGCCTTATATGACGATTTATTGACAATTGAAACCATGATTGGTTTTGTGAAAAGAGCAAGTAGTAGATTTGATTATGCCATTTATAGAGGAGAGGACATAGTTGTACGGGGCTATACAATCCATGCCTGTCTGGATAGAGACAATAAAATAGTCCGGTTTCCAGATTTTTTGCGTAACATCTTGAAAGGAAAATAAACAATGAACATACTCTTTTTTGGTCCTAACGGAAGTGGGAAAGGTACCCAGGGAGCAATTATAAAAGAAAGATTGAAAATACCCCATATTGAAACAGGTGTGATATTTAGGGAGAATATATCAAAAGGCACAGAATTAGGGAAAATGGCCAAGTCCTCTATAGATAGAGGAGAATTGGTTTCTGATGAAATAACTATACCGATGGTTCTCAATAGACTTAAAGAGGAAGACTGTATTAATGGCTGGCTCTTAGATGGTTTTCCACGAAACCTTAATCAGGCTGTTAGGCTGAATGAGGCATTGATGCGTGAAGGTATTGATGCAGATGTTCTCATTGAAATAATCCTGGATAGGGAGATTGCTAAAAAGAGGATTATGGGCAGAAGACTCTGCGTAAATGATAATAACCACCCAAATAATATCAATATAGAGGCCATCAGACCAGATGGCGATAGATGCAGGATATGCGGTGGGGAGTTAAGGAAGCGGGACGATGATCAGAATGAAGTAGCAATTGATAAGAGACATGATATTTATTATGATGCAGAAAACGGCACCATTGCAGCGGTCACACACTACAAGGATTTATCAGATAAGAGCGGTGTCCCGGCTATTGTGGAACTGGATGGAAAAAATAGCGTTGAAGAAGTAACAAAGGAGTTAATAGAGAAATTAGGCAATGTAATTTAGGGATTTAGGGATTACGAATTAATGGATTATATAGATTTATAACTTTAGGCACTTATAACTCTGGCCCATAAGCTTAATAGACTGATTTAAATAAATACTGGCTTACAGGCTTCATAGGCTGATTAAAGCAAATGGCGCCTCCTGATCCCGTCTCGGTCTCGGGACGGGGAGGGCGGGCTTTAGGCACTTACATAAAGGAGGTATTATGGAGTATTCAATCAGTCCAGATGGACAACGATTTGCCATTCCCCAAGATGATGATTACAAGAGTGAATATGAGAGACTATCTCTAATTACAAAAAAAGAGAGGGAAAAGGGGCGTGAGATAGTCGTTGTTATGGGGCTCGGCTTTGTTGGGGCTGTTATGGCAGCAGTTGTTGCAGACAGCGTGGATAAAAAAACAGGAAAGTCCAACAAATTTGTGATCGGTATGCAAAGACCAAGCACCCGGAGCTTCTGGAAAATTCCTTTGTTTAACAAGGGCATTTCTCCTGTAAGTGCGGAAGACCCTGCTGTTGAAGAGTTGATTAAGCGCTGTGTCACAGACAAAAAGAATTTAACAGCTACGTATACCTATGATGCCTTAAAATTGGCAGATGTCCTTGTACTTGATGTTCAGTGTGATTTTTTAAAAGAGGAGCTTGGAAATCTTCACAGCGGCTATGTTGAAATGGGAGCACTTGAGGAAAGTTTCAAGATCATTGGTAAACTAATTGAACCCCACTGTCTTGTACTGATCGAGACAACAGTTCCTCCAGGAACAACCGAGTATATTGCCTACCCCGTCATCAAAATGGCCTTTAAAAAAAGAGGAATAAAGACCGAACCTCTTTTGGCCCACTCTTTTGAAAGGGTAATGCCAGGGCGAGATTATGTAAAATCCATACGCAATTTCTGGCGGGTTTGCAGTGGTATAAATAAAAAAAGTGAAAAAAAGGTAGTAGCGTTTTTAAATGAGGTTATAGATGTTGACAATTTCCCCTTAACCGTTCTTGACAGACCTATTGAGAGTGAGACGTGTAAGATTGTAGAAAATAGCTACAGAGCCACTATACTTGCCTTTTTAGATGAATGGAGCCTTTTTGCTGAAACAAATGGAGTTGACCTGATTAAGGTTATTGATGCCATCAAGATCAGACCCACTCATAGTAACATAATATTTCCTGGACCTGGAATTGGTGGGTATTGTCTGCCAAAAGATGGGGGTTTGGGGTTGTGGTCATACAAACACCTGCTCGGTTTTGAAAATGAGATATTTAAGATTACACCTGATGCCATAAATATCAATGATACCAGGGCACTGCATGCTGCACAACTGGTGAGAGATGCCCTGCGCAACATGGGTAAAATTGTGGCGGCATCCCAAATAACAATCCTCGGGGCATCCTACCGGGAGGATGTGGGAGATACCAGGTATAGTGGGTCGGAGCTAATTGTAAGGAAGTTAGTTGAGATGGGTACAGAAATTAAGGTACACGATCCCTATGTCGAGCACTGGTGGGAATTTGAGAATCAGGATACCTATCCAGCAATAGGGGAGAGTCGTTCCCGGTTTTTTAGAAATCAGGAACATCTTCAAGAATTAAGGATGTGTCCAACAATAGCCGAGGCCCTAAAAGAGTCTGATGCAGTGGTTTTGGCTGTCAGACACAAGGAATACCTGACACTCGAGCCAGATGACATTGTTAAAATGGCAGGTGGCCCTTTAGCAGTGATTGACTGTTTTGGTATCCTTGATGACAGAAAGATAGAAAGGCTATTTAAATTAGGTTGCGAGGTCAAGGGGTTGGGCAGAGGGCATATTCAGCGAATAAAAGAGATGGTCAGGAAAGCATGATGACTACCTTTGTACCTACTCCATATTCCCGGCCGAGGTAATCTGTTGCTCTCCCCATATTAACGGCTATCTCTAATATGTTAGAACTACCTATCAGTGCTAAAGGCTGACCTTCTGGAACATCGTTATAGGTGGTGCTGATTTTCTTTAAAGTTAACCTACCAACTGTAATAATGAGATCCTCCGATGCAAGAAATGGGCTGAGGTGCTCCCTGGTAATATTAGTGATGAGATTTCCAAAGTGATCCACCCGTATAATCTCACCAACAAGACCGCTGTTATTTTCGCGGGGAAGAGGGTAGGCGAGGGGAGTTGGATTATCAATTTTTTCACCCATAAGAAAGGGATTAACCCCAAGAGATAGATGAGCAGCAACAGGTGCAAAGATATCTCTTCCGTGAAAGGTGGGGCTTATGCTATGCATCCAGTACCTTTTCTCCTTTAGATGGATAACGTCTGTATGACGGTGTGTTTCAATTATGGTTGAGAACAAGCCGTTATCAGGGCCTACAAAGAAATAGTTGTCAACGAGCACGGCTATAGGCCTTCTTTTACCGCCGACTCCGGGGTCAACAACACCTACATGAACCGTGCCTGAAGGGAAGTATGTATAAGCCTCCTTTATTATCATGCCCCCCTCTTTAATTGAACGAGCAGGGATTTGATGGGTTACGTCTATAATCTTTGCATCCGGATTAATGGAAAGAATAACCCCTTTCATCATGGCTACATAAGGGTCGCTTTCACCGAAGTCGGTAGTGAGGGTAATAATTCCTGGAGGCTTTTGCATAACTTGGTGGCCTGGTTCGTAAATAAGATCACCTATTTTAACCTTAAACACTCATTGGTTTCTCTCGCCCGCTCCTTGCAGTCGCTAGAGTTCCCAGAGTTTACAGAGATAAAGAGTTTGGCCTGATTTCTTGACCCTGGTGAAATAGAAATTAAAAGGGCATTTCACAGGGTAGGGATGGAGAAATCAGCCCAAATACTCAGCCCTTTGCGGGGCAAGTTTCCAGCGGTAGCTGGATGGAAATTTGATCTGGATTGCCTCCTCAGGAATCCAGATCAATACTCTGTGTTCTCTGTGAGAGATAAAAGAATGCCCATCAAAAAACAGTAGATATCAAGCCCCTATATTTTCAATTAAAGTTCTCGACAAGCATTGGTAAAATTTTTCCGGCCGGGCCGGTTAAAACAAAATCCATCTGCCCTGATTGTGGTGTCTGTTCTATATTAATCTCAGCCACTACAGCACCTCCCGCCTTTGCTTGATGGGCAAGGGAGGCTGCCGGATGAACTACGCCAGATGTTCCAACAATAAGCATAAGCTCACAATTTTGTGATGCCTCGATAGCTTTGTGTATAATATCAGGGTCAAGGGATTCGCCGAACCAGACAACATGTGGCCTTAGAAGTCCCCCACACTGACTACATTTGGGTAATTTGCCCATATTCTGAGATCTATCCATAGTTAACAGGCTGCATTTAGTGCACTTAACCTCCCAGAGATTACCATGAATCTCAAGCAGGCTTCTGCTCCCAGCTTCTCTATGGAGGCCATCAACATTCTGGGTGATAAGAGTGAAATCATTCACATGTTTTTCTAATTTAACCAGGGCTTTATGACCAGGGTTAAAGGTTACCTTGTTAATGAGATCTCTTCTCCAATTATAGAATTCCCATACCAGCTCCGGATCCCTGGCAAATGCCTGTGGTGTAGCCACATCTGTTACCTGATAATTTCGCCATATGCCCCCGGAACCTCTGAATGTGGGTACCCCACTTTCTGCAGAGATACCTGCCCCTGTAAGGACTGTTATCCTTTTCGAGCTCGCAATGATTTCTTTTAACTCATTGATATTTTTTTCCATACAATGGTAAGTATCCTAAATGGAGTACTGGGTCAAGAAGGTAATGCTATAAGCGTAAAGGGAAAAGATACGTTTTTTCATTTTAGGATTTGATATTTGGATTTATTTATGGTATCGAGCTAATCAAATTAATTGCATCATAAAAGAAGGGCTTAGTATTAATAGTTTATTTGTAGTTACTCAAGTTGTTAGGTTCAAGGTTCACAGTTCACGGTTGGACGGATCCAGGGTGACATAGAGCTCGCCCCGCCCGCCTCGCCTGAGCGAGAGCGATGGCGGGCAGGTCTGGACTTCCATGCAAGAACGCTTTGCGTATCGCAAGAACCGGATAAACTTTAGCATTCGGCTCGGAATCGAACCTCTCTTTCATCTGTTTAACCCTGAACCCCGCCTGCCGTCCGGCGGGCAGGCGTGAACCCCGGAACTTTGAACCTGATTAGTTACGTTTATTTTAAATAATGAAAGGAGATTAAAGATGACTGCTAAAGTAATAAAGGGAACAGAAGTGAGAGATGAGATCTTAAAAGAGCTCAAGGAAGAGGTTGATAAGATCAAGGAAGAACATGGTGTTGTCCCTGGCCTTGTAACAATTCTTGTTGGTGAAAATCCAGCATCGATATCCTATGTTACATCCAAAATCAGAACAGCCCAGAGTCTTGGATACAAAGAGGTACAGGATAATCAATCAGAAGACATTTCCGAAAATGACCTGCTTGCACTCATAGACAAATACAATAACGATGACTCCATTCATGGTATCCTTGTTCAACTCCCACTGCCAAAACATATTGATGAAAAGAAGGTTCTTAATGCCATTGACCCGGATAAAGATGTGGACGGATTCCATCCGGTTAACGTCGGGAGATTGATGATAGGTGGGGGAGAGGTAAAATTTCTCCCCTGCACACCTGCTGGTATCCAGGAGTTGATTATCAGGTCTGGAGTGGAAATAGAGGGTGCCGAAGTTGTAGTAGTCGGTAGATCTAATATTGTAGGAAAACCTATTGCCAATATATTATTGCAAAAGGCCCCAGGTGCGAATGCTACAGTAACAGTAGCTCACACAAGGACCAAAGACTTGGCCTTTCACTGCAAGAGGGCCGATATCCTGGTGGTTGCTGCTGGGGTGCCTGGCCTCGTGAAGCCCGAGTGGATAAAGCCAGGTGCATGCGTTATTGACGTTGGAGTAAATAGGGTAGGTGAGAAGATTAGTGAGAAGACAGGCAAGAAGATTGCAATCCTCAAGGGTGATGTTGATTTTGATAAGGCAGTAGAGATTGCTGGCTATATTACTCCTGTACCTGGTGGCGTTGGACCCATGACAATTACCATGCTGATGAAAAATACCCTCCGTTCCCTTAAGTTTCACTTAGGAATTGCATAATATATTCTAGCGAAGCTCTACCTCAAACCGACGAGTGGAGGAGAACCATATTCAATTGCTTGAGGCGAAGCGATGTTGGTTTCGTCTAATGTTCTACGGCCCGCCCTGGCGCGACTCACTCAGATTAAGATGAGATCGCGGCAGTATAATAGAAGCGACATGCAATTGACCACAATAATGTAAGCCAGGTCTGGGCCAGGGTTGCGCTGCTGGTTTCGTATGACGTTAACCGTTAACCGATTCGAGACTTCGACGAGATCAGTCGAGTCGCTGCGCAACCTCAACCGTTCTACTATCCAAATTATCTTTTGCACCTTAGTACGTTAAAAAACTTGACATAAATTTTAAGATCTTAGGCTACATAGAAATTTAAAGGCGTGTATTTCGAAAGAGAAATGCACGCCTTTCCTATGAGATTTTTAGCGCAATGTTTCTTGTTATTAGAACTTATTGTTTGACCTTATTTCTTTAATGATTGCAATATCTTAACGATAAATCCCTCGTCGATGCCTAAACCCCATAATCCTTTTAATTATTTTTATCCAGTTCTGTCAATAATATATTCTTCTGTTTTTACCATAGGATTTACTCCTTTCTTTTTATAAATATGTTCGTAACTACTCAGGTTCAAAGTTCTAAGGTTCACGCCTGCCCGCCGGACGGCAGGCGGGGTTCAAGGTTAAAAAGCGGTATATTGCCGAAGGTTTCGATTCCGAGACGAATGCGGAGTTCATCCGATTATTGCTATAGGCCGATCTTGCACGGAAGTCCAGACCTGCACACTGTTGCTCTCGGTAAGGCGGGGCGAACTCTATGTCGCCATGGATCAAGATTGCATATTTGCCAGCACAAAGTAGCTAACCCTGAACTTTGAACGGTGAACCTGACAACCTTGGTAGTTACATATGTTCTAAATCAATCCACTCTTCTATAAAATAATACCAAGAACTTATTTTTATACGGAGAGGTAGTATGATGAAAATCATAAATATCTCTCAGAGGATCAAAAGAATCGAAAAAGACGAGCTTACTTTTTAGGGAATCATGGATGATGTTAGGACATCGGGCGCGGTGCTCTGGGCCTTCCCGCTATATCTCTTTTTTCCAGCCAGCTTCCAAAGGCGTAAAGTGGAATGGATTGAATATTGTTTTGTTTTTCGAAATTATCGAGTGATACCTTGATCCCTTCAGATATGTCAGGGTTGCTGTCTAATAATAGATGCATGCTTTTCAATTTTCCCGACGCTCCGGCCTTGACTTCTACAGGGATCACGCCATGACCGTGCTCAATCATGTAGTCAACTTCTGCGGAGCTTCCGCGTTTATCCCTCGTCCAGTAGTAAAGCTTTTCCCGTTTAAAGTTCGAATTTGCGCAAATTTCCTGACCAACGAACTGTTCAGAAACAGGACCTGAATTAATCAAATTGTAACTGTCGGTAATCCAGCGAGATATGTTGAGATCACAAGCTCTTTGCATAAGGCCGATGTCAAGAAACAACAGTTTAAAACGCTGTGGGTTATAATTGGCGCCCAAAGGAATCCCGCTGGTTTTGTATATTAATTTAACAAGGTCTGCCTTATAAAGTAAATCAAGCCCATCCCTTAAATATTTCGACTGAACATCACGGGAAATCTGAACAAATTTGAATTGATTGCCGACAAGATGCGGAATCCTGGAAAATACCGTATCAATGTATTTCAAATCAGAATGCTTTGAACTGTATTTCGGAAAATCTTTGATATACGATTCAAGAAGGTCAGATAGTAATTCCTGACATCGTAAATAGTCCTGATGTTCGATATAGCTTTCTACAACCTGAGGCATACCGCCAATAGCCATATATTCCTTAAGCAAAGAAATGGCCCTGTTATGAAGCGCTTCAGGAAATGGCATACTGATAGAATGTTCCCTTATCTCATCAAGAAGAAATTGGTTCCCTGAGTTATATAGAAACTCCTCGAACGACATGGGACCTAAGTGTCGGAATGTAACTCTTCCAACAGGCACTGAAATTTTTTCAATAGTGAATTCGAGCAATGAACCGGCAGCAATGACGTGCAGGTCCGACATTTCTTCATAAAAATATCTAAGAGAAATGATAGCTTCAGGACAAAATTGAATTTCATCAAAAAAAACAAGCGTACTTCCAACCTTCAATCTCTGCCCTGCAAGCGCTTCTAGCCTTCTCAGGATCATGGCAGGGTCATAGCCTGATTCAAAACAGCTATTGAATTCGGGCTGCTTTTCAAAGTTGATAGTCAATAACTGCTCAAAATGAGGAGCAAAGTTTTGTTCGATTACGTAGGACTTCCCAACCTGACGAGCCCCTGAAAGAATAAGAGGTTTACGCGCCTTCTCATCTTTCCATTTTATTAAATTTTCCTCTATGAATCTTTTCATGGGTCAATTATACAAAAAAATGAACGAAAGTCAAGGCTGTTTCAATATAAATTGACTGAAATAGTGGCTTGTTTGCTTAGAAGATCGCTCATGGCCTTATGGATAGACTATGCTAACTCATTAAATGTTGTGGGGGTCGGGCCACACTAAGTAAATGATATTAAATGGAATAATGGCAAAACAGGGTCCAATCTTGGCCTTAAAAAGGCTTTTTCATGGGCAAAAAGAACGACTTGAGGAGGTGTCTTTATCCCAAAAATCCTCTGTTCTTTGTTAGATTCACCTGATCCCAGTCCTTCTCACCTTTTCCCTTTGGAGTTTCTACAACTTAACGATATCATATTGCTCTTAATGGCAGCCAATTTGTTGGCACATATGAAATGATGGCCCGCCCTAGCGCGACATTACTGGAATATAGTTTAATCTTGTGTTGTTATACAAGCAACTTCTATATTTGCATATTGTGAAAACCAGGCCTGCCCGTCCCGATTATATCGGGACAGGTGGGTCTGGGCCAGGGAATATTGGAATACTGGGGATAAAATCGGAAAAAATCATTTTAAACCATCAGCAGCATGCTGAATTTTTAAGAAATTACAGTATTGATATGGAATTATGCATACTTAAGGAATGAGTAAAATTTCCGCCTATTACATCTGCGATCCCATTTTCCGTCAAAAGGTTCAAGATCGATGTTTTCATATGAAGGGATTATCACAGGTTTTCAGGGGTTGTATCAATTTCGGATAAATAGCAGATACCAAACATTCAGGGCCGATTATGAAAACCACAAGATATTGATCTTGGTGAGTCGAGAAACGACACTAACCTTTTTTGAGCAGTTCAACCGGTTTCTCACAGGCTTTCCGCCAGGGGAAATCTATAACCGGC
>DATKWM010000129.1:0-7438 GCA_035529575.1 Desulfatiglandales bacterium | reverse complement strand
TTATCTTAGGCCTACCAATGAAGGTAAGCTTTACTCTGCAGAGGCCTTAACCGAACCTCGCGGAGGCTCTGATTTCTTCGGTGCTACCACAAAGGCAGTTGAAGACGGCGATTCATTTATTCTTAATGGTGAGAAGCGCTTCATAGTGGGTGCAAAGGACTCCGATTATTTTCTGGTCTATGCCAAATCAGCTCCTGATGCACCACCGCATGAGTCCATCAGTTGCTTTATTGTTGAAAGGGCAATGGGAGTAAAGGATCAGACCATTTATACCCTTCTTGGAACAAGAGGTGGTGGTACAGGACGTCTTGTCTTTAAAGATGTTAGGGTTCCCAAAGAGAATCTTGTGGGGAAATTGCACAATGCCTACGCTGTCTTTAATAGGATGATGATCCCTGAAAGACTGACAAGCGGTGCTGGTTGCCTTGGCCTGGGAAGGGCTGCCTTGGAGGTAGCCACACGTTACTCTACAAGGCGTAAGGCCTTTGGAAGGACAATAGACAAATTTCAGGCGGTAAACTTTATGGTAGCCGACTCTGTGAGCACCTTGGATGGAGCCAGGGCCTTAGTTTATACAGCTGCCAGGTTAGCTGATTCTGGTGCTGATTCTCGCAGGATTGTATCAGAGGCCAAAAAGATAGGCACAGAGGCTGCCTGGGAGGTGATAAATAATGCTATGCAAATTATGGGTGGTATTGGGTATACGAGTATCTACCCTATAGAACGTTTCCTCAGGGATTGTCGCCTGGCCATGATCTGGACCGGTACTAACGAGGTTATGAATCTTTTGATCCAGCATGAATATTATAAAGAATTGAAGAGAAGAAAGATCGAACCCAGGGATGTGGAGGAGGATGCAATTACACCTGATGATGAAGAAAAGGTATATGAATAAGAGGAACTTGGACGCAGATGAACGTAGATTATCAAGATTTTAAACATAAAGAACTAACAGAAAAGATTATTAAAATCTTCTATAGTGTTTACAATAAACTGGGTTATGGTTTTCTTGAAAAGGTCTATGAGAATGCAATGATGATAGAATTTAAAAAGGATGGTATTCCCGCGGTTCCTCAATTTCCAATAAAGGTATTTTATGAAGGTGAAGTTATAGGTGAATACTATGCTGATATGCTGGTTGATAACAAGGTAATTGTAGAGATAAAGGTAGCAAAACGATTGGTAGAAGAAAATGAAGCACAGTTATTGAATTATCTAAAAGCAACCGATATTGAAGTTGGACTTTTGCTTAATTTTGGCACTGAACCAGAGGTTAAACGTAACGCATTTGATAATACAAGAAAATAGTTCTCTGCGGGGATCTGCGAAAATCTGCGTCCCAAATAATTTAAGACTTATGTTCGTGAGGCAATCTGCCAAATTTATGGGTATGAACATGGGAATGGGGTACCAAGGCCTCATCAAGGAATATCTTCCCATTCGCCATGGCATATATCTTATCTGTAGTTTTAAAGAGAAAATCCAGGTTATGTGAAATAAAAATGCAAGAAAGGTTCAATCCTTTTAAGATTTCGGTTATCTTCTCTTCTGTCTCATCATCCAGACCATTCGTGGGTTCGTCGAGGAGAAGAACCTCTGGACCCATGGCAAGGACCGTGGCCAGAGAGATAAGCCTTTTTTCCCCTCCTGAAAGCTTATAGGTTATTCTGTTCTCAAAGTCAAAGAGATCAAGCCTTGCAAGGGTTTTTAAAGCAATGTCTCTGGCCTCATCTGGCGATTTCCCCAAATTTAATGGCCCAAAGGCTACATCCTCGAGCACAGTGGGGCTAAACAATTGATCATCAGCATCCTGAAAAAGGAGCCCGATCCTTTTCCTTGCTTCTCTGAAGTCTTTTTCCTCATGAGCTGGTTTTCCAAAAAGCTCTACCCTGCCCGAAGAGGGCCTCAAAAGGCCCATGATGATATGGAAAAGGGTGGTCTTACCACTGCCATTTGGCCCCACCATACCAATCCGCTCGCCGCTATGGAGCTGAAAACTTAAGTTATCAAGTACAAGTTTATTCCCCGAATAGGAAAATGTTGTACCTTTTAGATTAATGATTAGACTATTACTCTCCATTGCAAAACCATCAATCCTAAAATAGCGCTCAACATCAGCGACAGATAAAGGATATCTCCTATCTTAATGGAAAATCGGCTCAATGTATAATACTTTCCATGAAAACCTCTGCACAGCATTGCCTTGTGAATCCTTTCAGCCCTGTCATAACTTCTGACCAGAAGCATTCCTACAAGATAGGCATAACTTCTATAGGTGTGTAAGTTTGTTTGAGGTTTAAACCCCCGTATTCTCATAGCATTTATTAGCCTGTTATATTCCTGGAAAATGACATAAATGTAGCGGTAAGTAAATAGAAATAGGTGTATTATCTTATCTGGAAAGTAGAGTTGGCCCATGGCATGACCAAGTGTAGAGATGGGTGTTGTTGAAAGCAGCGCTATCATAGCCAAAAGGATTGCGTTGCATTTGATAGTAATTTGGCTGGCATACAATACACCCTCTTTTGTTCCTGCCAATGGCCCTATGGTAAACAATGTCTCTCCTTTATAGGTAAATGGAAGAAAAACCCAAAGAAAGATAATCAATCCATTCACTAATAGGAGTCGGTACAAAACCTTTCTTATTGAAAGTTTGCCAAGGACTGTAAGAAATACTGAAATACCGAGGGCAGGCAGCAGTGCTGAAAAGTTGCTTGATACAGCCACAACAATAGAATAGAGGGTAGCCACAATTATTTTAATCCTTGGGTCGAGCTTATGAACAAAGGATTCACCTGTAGAAAATTGCTCTTCAATTATCACGGTTTACCTCACGCCTTTTCTTTCCTCTGTTTTTAAAATATATCGCCACACCCATAAGGCCAAAGATATACCCAATGCCGCCTATCACTTCAGTAACCGAAACCTTAGGCTCCTGGGATTTTGCAATAAGCTTCATAAGAGGCCCTAATTTTTTGTCCAGCGTATCCTCTATTACTGATCTAATCTGCTCTAAATCGACCTGAGTAACTTCGGCAGGAATCTTTTCCTTCTGTTTCTTAATGCCTGCCCCTAAAATGCCTTGTTGGATCTGCTGGAGTTCGGATTTCGGTAATTCACTTGCCGGGACTATATACTCTGCCCGGTGTCCCATACTGGCCGTGAGAATAATCCTTAAATCCGTTTTCATGGGGACTTTGAAAGAAAACTCACCCGCCTTATTGGTCTTGCCCTCTAATAATCTGTTTCCGTCACAGTCGAACACCTCGATCTTTGAATCCACACATTTTCTCCCATCGTTAAAATAGCTTTCAGTAAAAACCGTATCTTCTTCTACATAGGCGAAAACATTCACCCTATGGGCCAGGGCTTCTGATCCTGTGGCGAATATAAATAAAACTATGAAAATCAGATTTAACCAGGTTCCATGAAACCCTGGACATCTTTTGAATAAATTATTCCCTTCCATGTTATCCCCCTAATGTCTCTGGTCTGACTTTCTTAAGAAATCCCACGCAAAACGCGGTCAATATCCCTTCGACAATCATCACCGGCAGGTGGGCAATCACAACAATTTTTGATGCCTCTATAAACGACTCTCCTGTAAAAACTAATGAAATTGCAACCATTATACTGCCCAGTAACACAGCTACAAACCCGCAGGCAAAAGCAGAGCCTAATGCAACCGTGGGATTTTCATGCTTGACCCAATGACTGAAAAGATAAAAGCAGATGACCGCAGGGAAGGCCATATTAAATGTATTTACCCCGAGTGTTGTAATCCCCCCAAACTGGAAGAGAACGGCCTGGAGAACAAGGGCAACCATTATTGCCGGGAAGGCCGCAAAGCCCAGCAGTATTCCGATGAGCCCATTCAATATCAAATGTACGCTTGATGGTCCAATCGGAACATGAATTAATGAGGCAACGAAGAATGCAGAAGACAGGATTGCAACCTGAGGTATCCTGTCATAGTCCATTTTTTTTACCCCGAAACCAACGGCTGTCGCAGTAAGGGCTGCCCCTGTAATTAAGACGGGTGCAGACAATACACCTTCTGAAATATGCATAAGGGTATTCTCCTTTTATTTCATGTCGTATGTTTTAACCCAAAGCACAGCGCCTATTTCAACAGATTTCGGCTTCCCTTTGTATTCGATTTTCTCATCATCCTCATTGAGTGCGGCAAAGCCCCACCATCCGGCCTTTGGTATCGCATAGGTAAACACACCATTTTGGTCAGCTTTGATGACTTGAGTAATCATTGGGTCGGCAGGCCATTTGACCTTACCATCTTGATTGTAATACTCCACCTCCACTTCTGCATATGGTACAGGTTTTCCTTTAACTTTTACGATACCCTGGAAAACGTTGCCCGTCCAGAGCCCGTATGGTCTTGTAAGGGGGACAATCTCTGTCTTCAGGCCTACTTCTCTATCCCAACCCTGTTCCATGCCGAGTGAATTTACGATCACTTTGGTATAGTGAATAATAAAGCAATCTTCGGCGGGTTCCCAGAAAGGTTTGGGTACCACATAGAATATATGGTCCCCAGGGCGTTTAATCCTGTAATTAGCTTGCCAGGTCGAGAAACCCTTTACTTTTCTCTCTTCAAGCGTATTTAGCAAATTTATCTTTTTACGCTGAACCACGACACCGAATTGGCCTGGTTTTGCCATGTTCATGTAATGACCTTCCATGGGATGTATAAACTTGACATCCAGCGTGATGTTACGATCTTCCGATTGCATCACCATATCATCCGATGGGATTACCATCCCAAAGTGTGCCAAAGCTAATCCAGTTGAAATGACAATAAATGTACCTATTATGATTAAAATAAACAATCTTTTCATTTTATTCCTCCTTTTAAAATTCCATTTCAAAAAAAGGCCACGAAAGTTTTAGGAAATTTCTATTCCCAAAAGCCTCCGTGGCCTTTATTGCTTACCGTTATTCTGTTTATATTTTAATTTACTACGATACCAGAAATGATCTTCCTGATCAAATCTTTCTTTTTGTTCCAGCATATATAGCGATTCAGGAAGGGCCTGTCAAGAAAAATCAGCCATATAAAATTTTTATAAAATTTTTAACTTGACAAATATTTTCTCTAGCGCTAGAAATTTAACTATGAACCAAGTAGTAAAAGAAATCTTTTTCATGTCATTGAATGGCTGGTGGTGGCTTATCTCCAGTTAGGAGGTGAGTCCACTGAGACCAGCATAATATTATAAATAAAAAAATCGTGGGCTTGCTTCCATAGGACCCACGGTTTTTTAATTGGTATCATCAAAGAAAGGCCGTGGGTCAGCCACCACGGTCTTTTTTATTTAGAATACTAAAATACCTTTTAAAAAGGGAGGAAGGTAAAATGATAAAAGAAGCTATTACAAAGGTGGTTAAAGGGGATAATCTGGCAGAAAAAGAGATGGAAGGAGCCATGGATGAGATTTTGACCGGCAAGGCCACACCTGTCCAGATCGGCTCATTTATCACGGCCCTAAGGATGAAAGGGGAGACTATAGATGAGATTACTGGCGCTGCCAGGGCGATGAGGGCGAGGGCAATGAAAATGCATCTCAACAATCATCTGGTAAACATTGATCGGGATGAAATAAATATAGAAGACGAAACCATCCTCGATACCTGCGGGACAGGGGGAGATGTGACTAATACCTTTAATGTGTCTACAACAACCGCCCTTGTTGTCGCTGGGGGTGGAATTAAGGTGGCCAAACATGGTCACCGAGCGGTCTCCAGCCATTGCGGGAGCGCCGATGTGCTCGAAGCGCTGGATCTAAAACTGGATATTACTCGATCTGATGTTGAAAGATGCATCAATGAAGTAGGGATAGGCTTTCTCTATGCACCCCTGTTTTATGGGGCCATGAAATACCCCGCTGGACCAAGACAGGAGATAGGGATCCGTACCATTTTTAACCTGTTGGGTCCCCTGACTAATCCGGCAGGAGCCACGGCTCAGATCCTGGGGGTCTATGAACCAGATCTGACTGAAAAGATGGCCCATGTCCTTAAAAGGCTCGGCACAAAGGAGGCATTTGTGGTCTTTGGGGAGGGAACATTTGATGAAATAAGTATTTGCGGGCCTACCAGGATATCTCATCTCAAGGATGGGAAAATTAATACCTTTAACATAACCCCAGAGAAATATGGGTTCAAAAGAGCAAAGCCTGAAGATATAAGGGGAGGGAATGCACGAGAGAATGCCCGCATTATCAGAGAGATCTTAGAAGGCCAGAAAGGTCCAAAGCGGGATATGGTTCTGTTAAATGCAGCGGCTGCCTTTGTGGCAGCAGGTTTTGACAGGGATTTGAAAGAGGGCATTGAAAGGGCAAGAGATGTCATAGATTCTGGCCGTGCCAAGGAAAAGCTTGATGCCTTAGTGTCTTTTACCCAGCAATGTACCTATTTTGTCCGGAAAGAACTGTAGGAAGTTAGCTCTCTTCGCTATCTGGCACCTATGGCCACTGCCTTCACACAGAAGAGCTGAGTTTGTAATTTTTTACAAATTCCAGAAACAGCTTATGATGATGCATTAAACTGAGTTGCTTTTTATAAATCAGATAAAAATATCTTTGAATGGTGCAGTCCTGAATCGGCATCTCAATAAGTGTCCCCTGTTTTAATTCCCGTTTGATAGCGTGGATTGAAAGAATGGAGACGCCGAGACCGGCTATGATTGCCTCTTTGACTGATTCAGAACTTCCCATTTCACAAACAATATTGAATTTGGAAAGGCTCTTGTCGGTATTTTTAAGTAAGTATTCTTCCATGATTTCCCGGGTCGCAGAACCCATTTCTCTGATGATATAGGGTTCTTTTGAGACCTCATCCAATGTTACATAATCCGTTTTTCGCCAGGGATGATCCCCAGGTATGGCCAAAACAAGGGTGTCCTTCCATAAGGGCTCTACATTCAACCTTTTATTTAAGGTGTTTTTACCTATAAAGCCGATTTCTGCCTGATTATTCAGGGTCATTCCAAGGGTTTCTTCACTGTCATTGGCTTGAACATAAGCGTGGATATCAGGAAAAAGCTTTTTAAACTCATTGAAAAGGTAGGGGAGGATATATGTTGCAGGTATAGTGCTGGCGCTGACAAAGATGTTTCCCGACTCATTATCCTTTGCCCTTAAAATCTTTTCTTTTGCTTCATCTCTTAATTTTAAAATTCTTCTGGAATAATCATAGAGGATCTTTCCCTCAGGGGTTAAAGATATTCCCATATTTTCTCTGTTGACAATCTTGGCGTTGACCGCCTCCTCTAAGTTTTTAATGTGCTTGGTAAGGGATGGCTGGGTTAGAAACACCCGTTTAGCAGCACGGCTGAAGCTTCCCTCCTCAACTAGATATATAAGGGATTCCATCTGTTGAATGGTAATATTCCTAAATTGATCATAACTCATAATAAAAC
>DATKWM010000128.1:0-18873 GCA_035529575.1 Desulfatiglandales bacterium | reverse complement strand
TGGAGTAAAACCAATGCCAGCTTAGTAACCACCCACAGTGTTACCCTGACAGGGCTTACAGCAGATATGCAATATTATTTCCGCGTTGGCTCCACTGATGGATTTGAAAATGGCCCTACGACCTCAAATGAGGTGACCTTTACAACCGAATCAGCCAGTGACATAATACCTCCCCGGATAACCATACCTCCTACAGTAACTGGCATAACACAAAACACAGCGGTAATTGAATGGCAAACCGATGAGCCCAGTAATAGTGTGGTAGACTATGGGGAAACTGCCACATATGATTCTCAAGCTACACTTGCAGACTATGTCACAAACCACAGTGTAACACTCTCTGGGCTTTCACCAGGCAATGATTATAATTTTCGAGTGGGCTCTACAGATGCGGCTGCTAACGGGCCAACGTATTCAAACAACAATACCTTTACAACCAAAATCGCTGATGATCGTGCCCCTGAGATCATATCGCCTCCTACCGTTACCAACATAACTGACTCTACTGCTATAATAACATGGCAAACTGATGAGCCCAGCAATAGCATGGTTCGGTATGATGCCCAAACCAGGGCTGCTTGGGGAGATTATTTATCAAGTGAAGATGATGCCGGAATGGTCACAAGCCACAGTGTCACCCTCACCGGGCTTCAGCAAAACAAACCCTATTGGTTTATGGCAGGCTCTACTGATGCCTTTGGTAATGGACCGGATACCAGTGATACTGACAACAACCCTTCAGCACAGCAGTACTTTAGCACAAAATCCACCCCTGATACTGCTGCACCTGTGATATCAAACGTAATAGTAGCAGGCACTACAGATACCACTGCTATTATACAATGGCGAACTGATGAGCCCAGCAATAGCATGGTGCAGTATGGCACAAGCAGTAGTATATGGGGGAACTACTTGTGGAGCGAAAATGATGCCGGCATGGTGACCAACCATAGTGTCACTCTCACCGGGCTTACTGGAGGCGGTACCTATTATTTCCGTGTAGGCTCTGCCGATGCCTCGAGTAATGGCCCTGATTTAAACTCAAATGCTACAAACCCTTCAGCCCAGCAAAGCTTAACTACAGATGTCACCCCTGATACTGCTGCACCTGTGATATCGGATGTAGATGTGCCGTCAGCCTCCATTACAAATACCAATGCTATTATAACATGGACAACTGATGAGCCATGTAACAGTAAAGTGCAGTATGGGTTTGAATCTGGTAGCTATACCATTGTTGAGAGTGATGCAGAGATGGTAACCAGCCATAGCGTTACTATCACGAACCTTGGTGATGTCGATGAAGGCACATCTGGTCTCTTCCCTGTCTATAATCCTCCAGATGAAGTTGATTTCGATGCAAACGGCAATGGCACTTTCGATCCAACCATTACATATTATTTCATTGTGACCTCTACCGATGCGTCTTTTAATACGAGTAGCCCATCGGCCCAACTAAGTTTTACCACAACAGTGCCTGATACCACTGCCCCTGAGATAAGGGATATGTCAGTAGTCTCAATCACGGATACCACTGCTACTATAACATGGACAACTGATGAACTCAGTAACACTATGGTGCGGTATGATACCGTTAGCAGAAGTACCTGGACGGGGTATCAGTGGAGTAAAAACGATTCCAAAATAGGTACAAGCCATACTATAACTCTGACAGGGCTTATAAAAGGCACTCCCTATTATTTCCGTGTGGGATCCAATGATGCCCTTGGAAATGGCCCTGATTTAAATGCAGGACCTTCAAATCCCTATCCTAATCCGCCAGATAATGACATTGTTTTCACCACAACAAATACCGATACTGATCCCCCATCAATATTAGGATATAGTATCGATTATGTAAACGATACAATAGATGTTACCTATGATGAAGCCAATATGCAAAATGCAAACATAGAGGCTAATTACTCATTCAGCCCTGCTCTGTCTTTCCGAACTGCTGGCGGATCTGATGATATTACCTATATAGGGAGTAATACCTATCGCCTGTTTATGTCCATCATTCCGGAAAATACAATTTTTACATTGAGAGTTACCGGTATCACGGATGAAGCAGGTAACCCTGTACCCTATGATCCCCCCACTGCAATTGATATACCTCCTGCCGCCGTAGGAATAGCGGAGGTAATCCCTCACAACAACGCTGGGATTACTGATAGTACCCGAATCCCAAACAATACCTCCTTTGCAGCTCGTATTGAGGATTCTGATGGAATAGACACGACAGATTTAGAGAGCATCACATTTACAATAGATGACGGGGTCAATCTTGTCTACGATTATAATTTAGGTAACAGCGATGTTGTACGGGTGGTACAGCTTGACCCAAATGAGACCGAAGATAATGTAACAAAACTCTGGGCAGTATATGACAAATCCATGGATTATACGTATGGAAATTTGTACTCCTTTGGAGAAACAATTACTATTAGTGTCGATGCCAAGGATAGAAACGGAGACTGGATGGATCAGGGTGTATACTCCTTTAAGGTGGAGACAGAAGCTCAGCACGATTATGCTGAAAATAACCTACCTCCTACTGGAGTCGTGGATCCCAATGACCCTGATCTTGAAGGATCATATATATATGATACAGGCGCTCAACTATCAAGCGGGCAGCTTAATGGGGCTAAGATTCTCTACGACAGTTATGAGCCGATTACACCAATATTTGGACCTATAGGAGAAATCCCAGCGCTTAATATAAGCGGTGTGGATGCAGTGGGAGTGCCCATGAATCTGCAACCACCAACTGTTTTCAATACCCCTGTAAAGATTTTCATTCCATGCCCGGGATATCAATACGCGAGCACCCTGAGTGTTTACCGATACACTGGCGCAAGCTGGGTGCTTGCATGTAATGCCAGTGGCACTGTGCAAGCAGGTGGTGAAGGATGGATGGTGCCTGGCTCCCGTGTGGACCATAATTTAGGCAGTCCATCCACTATTGAGATCCAGGTCTATCATTTTACTGGCGTTCAGGCAGGCTCTCCGAGCGGTTCAGGTGGGCGTAGTACTGATGACGTTGCCGGCGGAGGCTGTTTTATTGCCACGGCAGCCTATGGCTCGAACATGGATAAGCATGTAAAAATCCTTTCCGAATTTAAAGACAAGCGCCTTGTAACTAATCCTATCGGGCGCAGTATTGTTGATGCTTATTACAAGTTTTCCCCACCTGTTGCGAACTATCTGCAAAAACATCCCTCTGCACGAGCTGTAGTGAGATATGCACTCATACCGATAACCGGTATAGCTTACATATCGCTCTCTATCCACCCATTGGCGTTATTATTTGCCTTTATCTTTATGCTTCTGACCGGGGTGTACTGTTTTAAGCGGTTAGCGATAAGAAGGCAGCGTTCGGCAATGTGAGCACTGGTTAATTTGGTAGACAGCACCAGTTAAATCCGCCCCGGTTAAATACGCTACGCTTTTTTTCTTCGAAAAATTTAACGGGGCAGGCCCCAGTTAAATACGCTTCGCCATGGTTAAATCCGCCATAATTCCGGCGGACAAGTCCGCTACGCCCCAGTTAAATGCGCGTCGCTCCTCACTATCGTGAATTAAACGGGATAAACTGTGATTGCCATCAATTTAACTTGGCAGGCTGTCACTATCGTGCCCCAGTTGAACGGTCTTCGAGTTCAACGGGGTAAAAATTTCACGGGGTGAACTTCGCTCCTTTTCTACGAAAAGTTTAACGGGGAAGACAGAGAATAGCCTTTTCATGAATGGGTTTTAGATAATAAAGTATTTATCAAAATATAGCAACCTGCTCACTTGATAGGATTAACCTGATGAAATAGGCGATGCCATCTCCCTGTAAGGAAATTCTCCGACAGTTACTTTGGATTTTTAAAATTTTTTGATATAAATTAAGGAAGTGAAGGGAAAAACGATTTGATGGCACTTTTTATTGCACTATGGATATGTTCTGCGGCTGATTTTGCCTTAAGGGCCTCTTCCTTAGTATAATTAGTTGGCCAGTGTACGGGATATCGTGTATCAACATAGAACCGATTTAGAAAATTGCAATCATCCATAAGTATCTTCAGATTAGGCTTTTTGGTCAAACACAGTTTCAAAAGCATGGATAAATCATGAATCTTTTTGAATTCCAGATCGTAGGCTATTATATATGACTTTAGATATTTTTCAGCAGCTTGATGAAAATGAAAACAAATTTGAGCATAAAAGCTGCTTTCTTCTATAACCGAAACAGCAAATTCATAATCCTCATCTGCCTTTTTTATCCACTCATCAATCACCCTGGGATCAGCCATAAAGAACCTGACCTTTTCTGAGAATTGTTTTGATAAAGGGATCGCCCAATTTGATACGTTCCTCAAATTCATCTGGACGGTATACAAGCATATCGGCAGCAATATTTCGCTCAATTAATTCATCTAGTTCGCGCATTCTGTCAATGCCGTATAAAGGGACATCCTGTTTTATAATAAGAAAATCCAAGTCGTTAACCTTATCATATTCTCCCCGCCCAGCCGAGCCGAATAGAATAATTTTTTGAGGGTTATACTTCCGGATTATTTGGTCCACAATATTTTGAATTTCTGCAAAAATATATTTTTCTTCCATAATATTTTATATAGCATATCAATAAGAAAAGTGCAAATTTGGCAGCATGGCACTATCGTGCCCCAGTTGAACGGTCTTCGAGTTCAACGGGGTAAAAATTTCATGAGGCGAGCATTCAACGGGGCAAGCATTCCATAGGTCCCCGATAACGGGAACCTCCAAAGGCGGTTAAATCTACGCCCCAGTTAAACAGAAAAAACAGATAGGTTTCACGGGGTAAACCCCAGTTAAATCCGCTTCGCTCCTTTTCTACGAAAAATTTAACGGGGTAAACTTAGCTTCGACAGGCAGGGTAAACCCTCCAGAGGCGGTCATGCCCAAGTTAAATGTGCTTCGACCTATAGCAATTTTTTGGTTGATTATTCAGAAACGGGCCAACTTGTAGAAAAGGCCAGGCGGCTTCTGTATAAGTTTGCCCGGTGGCTCGATGATTTTTGTCATAAAATATCAGGCGTAACCAGCTTCACAGTAGGAAAATATGATCTAAATCTTGATATATCTCTGGTCATTATTTCCAAACCAACTACAGCTGCATGAGCACCAATAAAAAAATCAGGCAATGGGGATAATTTGCTACCTTTTTGTTTCTTGTGCTTGATAAATGCCTTGCCAGCAAGAAAAAGGGCTTCTTTTGGGATCTGAATCATTTGAAAACCGCAGCCTGTTATGGCGTTTTCAAGTTCTTCAATGCGCTCAAACCCTATAGAAACTTCCGCATAGATAATTGGATTTATGTATAATGTATGTGTCATACTATATTGTTCCAGAGATGACTCGGACCACTCAGCCCAGTTTTGATTATTTTCAAAAAGATCTAATATTACATTGGAATCAATAAGAATGCCTTTCATTCATCGCCTCTCGTTAAAGACATTATCTCATCTGTTGACATCTTAACTGTTGCAATACCTCGAAAACGGCGAAATCTATCTGTTACTGCATCTTTTCCAGTTTTTTTTATTAAATAAACCTGGTCATTTTTTTCTACAAAATCAACTTCAGTGCTTGGTGTGATTCCAAGTTTTTCTCTTATGTGTTGCGGTATGGTTACCTGACCTTTTATTGTAACTCGCATAATAAACCCTCCATAAATATGTAATACCAGTAATAGTATTACTCATTATTAACATCATGTCAATAACAATTTTACTAAGTCCCTCGATTCATAAATTTGATGACGTATTTATTTATACTTCGGCTGAGACGTGTCGGCGAGCTCACGTCGAGTCGCTCAGTCGAAGCCCTCGGGACTAAGTGCTGCCCGCGACGAACTCCTCGGCCTTGAGCCTGTCGAGAGCCTCCAGGTCGAACGACTCAAGCCGAATGGAGCTCTGGGTCGAAGACAATCGCAAAGATTATACTCATTCAAATACGTTATAGTATTTGCGAATCGAAGCACTAAGCATCGAAAAAGGGGTACGCTTGTACCCATACTTATTGAACTATTGCTTATAATGTGTATAAATGTGATATATAAAAATATGATTGCAAATCATAAAAAAGTAACCGGGAAGGCAAACTTACCATAGGCTATTGTCAATACGGATTTCATTATGCAGGGAGAGGGGAACACCTTGCTGAAAGTAATTGGAACATAAATGTATAAATAAGGAGGAAGCCATGTTTTTGAGAAAGGTATTACTGTTCACGTTGGGTTTTTTCTTTACTTTTATTAGCAGCATTTATGCAACAGAGATAGAAAGTATACATTTTCTGAAAAACAATGCCCTTTCATTTAAGATAGGTCCTCATATCTATGGAGATAATGATTATATGGATTTCTGGAAGGTTGATAAAGTTGATTTCATAGGTGCTACAGGGGAATTAGCTTACGAGAGAAAGATATCACAAAAACTGTCATTTGAATTATCTCTTGGATTTTTTAGGTCAACTGATGATCATAAAGGTGTACTTTTCTCTGGTGATTCCTCAGATCTTACCATTAAAAATTTGTATCTATCTCCTAGCGCTAAATATGCCATTCCCATAAATAATTCATTTGTGTTTTATTTAGGTATAGGCCCTGATTATTATCGTACAAGAAAATTCCACTTTTATAAGTTTGGCTCTATTAATTATGAAATAAGTGAAACCTTCAACACCTTTGGATTGCATGGCCTTATCGGGATTGAGTATTATTTTTTTAAACAACCAGTAAAGTATGGATTCTATAATTTACCTGTAAGCTTAATCTTCGAATATAAATATTCATGGGCAAACATAGATGATGCTGATAAGGTATTGATAGATAAGATTAATAACTTCTTTGGCACAACCCATTCATATAATGATCTGGATGTTGGCGGGCATGTGATATTTTTTGGCATTAGATATCATTTTTAATGCTTGAATCATGTCAAAGTTTTAAGGAGTGCTTTACTTATATGGAACACCAATAGCGTTTAAGGGCCTGGAATTCTAAAGGCGGTACTCATAAAGGATACCGCCTTTTCTTTTCGGAAAAGAGGGCAAAAGTCTTACCCTCGCTAAGAATAAGGATTACCAAAAGGAGCTACGGAAATAATCAATTAAGAAGATAGTATCAGACAGGAAAGAGAAAATTTCACATAGGAGGAAAAGCAAGATGAAGATACTGGTTACTGGTGGTGCAGGTTTTATAGGCTCTAATGTGGTTGATGGCTATATTGAAAAAGGACACAGTGTTGTTGTGGTGGATAATTTATTTAGCGGAAAGAAGGAAAACCTCAACCCTGCAGCAACATTTTACGAAGTAGATATAAGGTCTCAAGAAATTGCAACAATTATTGAGAAAGAAAGGCCTGAGGTAATTAATCATCATGCAGCCCAGATAAGTGTACCCGCCTCGGTGGAAGATCCTTGTTTTGATGCAGATGTTAATGTTAAAGGCCTCCTTACTATAATGGAGGCATCCAGAAAAAATGGAGTTCGCAAGATTGTTTTCATCTCCTCTGGTGGTGCAATTTACGGTGAAGCAGACCAATACCCAACACCTGAGAACTACTCTCCAAAGCCGCTGTCCCCTTATGCCATTACCAAACTTGTTTCTGAATATTATCTATCCTATTATTATCATCAGTGGGGCCTTGCCTATACCATACTCCGATATGCTAATATCTATGGGCCGCGTCAGATACCTCATGGAGAAGCCGGTGTAGTGGCAATTTTTATGACTCACCTAATGAACAACCAAGCCTGCACCCTCTACTACTTTCCCGATGAGCCCTCAGGTATGATTCGTGATTATTGTTTTGTTGGCGATGTAATTAAGGCAAACCTCCTGGCCCTTAATCAAGGCGAGAATGACATATTCAATATAGGGACTGAAAAGGGGACCACTACACTGGATCTCTTCCGGATAATTTTTAAAGAGGTAAAAAAGGTCAAAACAGATTTTGCTGATAACCTTCAGGAACCAAAAAGGGAATTGGCCCGGCCAGGTGATATTACTAAAAGTTGTTTGGTAGTAGAAAAGGCAAAAAATGTATTTGGGTGGAGGTCTGAGACATCTCTGGCAGAGGGAGTTAAAGCTACCCTTGAATGGTACCAATCGAGGACTAAATAATATTAACTTTGATATTTTAACGATTATTTAGTATGCATTTATGTGAGTGTAAAATAATTGTAAAGGAGAAGTGATATATGAATTTTGCAGAAAGGAAGAGCCTGTTTGTGTTGAAGAAGATTGTGAACATCCTTTTGATCGTAGCTTTTTTAAATATCTTTTGCGGCTGTGGCACGAAGGAGGAAAAAAAGGCCAAGCATCTGGCTAATGCCCAAAAATATGTCAAGAGTCTTGAATACAGTAAGGCTGTAATTGAGTATAAAAATGTAGTCCAAATTGATCCAAAAAATGACTCTGCCCACTATGAGTTAGGCCAGGTTTATTTAAAGCTAAAAAGAGGACAAGAGGCCTTTCGCTCTTTTACACGGGCTGTTGAACTTAATCCTGACAATCTCGATGCACAGGTGAAGCTGGGTAACATCTATCTTCTCAGCAAAAAGGTTGAGGAGGCACGAAAAAAAGCAGAACTTGTTTTAGCAAAGAATCCACAAAATATTGATGGATTAATGCTTCTGTCAGGCGTTCAAATAAGAGAGGAAAAGAAAGATAAGGCCGTTCAAACGCTACAAAAGGCGGTGGGTATTGATCCAGCGCAGGTTAAGGTTCGGTTAGCACTTGCGCGGCTGTTTTTTATGGATGGGAAATATATAAAGGCCGAGGCAGAGTATAAAAAAGCACTTACACACGATCCGAAACTAGCTGTTGTTAGAGGAGAACTTTCAAGGTTGTATGTGAGAATGGGGCGCCATGATGATGCAGAAAAAGAGTTAAAAAAAATGGTGGCTGACTCTCAAGTTAAACACACTGCACTGAGCGTGCTTGGATCTTTTTATGAAAGCAGAGGAAAATGGAAAGAGACAGAGGACACATACAAGGAGGCAGTTAATGCCGCACCTGAGGGAAATGTTGGCCCGTTAATGGTTTTAGCTCAATATTATGCTCGCCGAAATTCCTATGATTCTGCCCTGAAAAACATGCAAGAGGCTGCTGCGCGTAAGCCAGAAAATTTAAATATTCAAGCTGCTATTGCCCGGCTCCATTATGCATACAAATATTTTTCTGAGGCTGAGAAAACAGTCGATGCAATTATTAAAAAAGACAAGGGTCACCCGGTGGCAAACCTGATAAAGGGACGGCTTTTGTTGAATAAGGGTAAATCTTCTGAAGCGGTCTCCTGCTTTGACATTGTCATTAAAAATGAGCCACGCCTGGCCGATGCATATTTTTATAGGGCCTTGGCTCTGTTGGATAAGAAGGAGGAGGCATTGGCCCGTAAAGATCTTATCAAGGCGGTTGAGCTCAACCCACGACTTATAGGTGCACGGCTGATTTTGGCCAGATTTTATTTTAAAGAAAGAAACCTTGATCTGGCCAGAGGAGAGGTAAACAAGATTTTGGAGCAGGATCCAAAAAATATTCAGGCATTGATGTATAAAGGAAACCTGGCACTATTGGAGAAAAAGCCCATTGACGCTGAAAAAACCTTCAAAAAGATCATTGAATTGGCGCCTGAAAATCCGATGGGATACAGCAGATTGGGATTCCTTTACCTGTTGCAAAAACAACATGAAAAGGCATTGCAGGGGTTTGCCAAAGCCCTGAGGTTACAACCCGGTTACAGGGAGGCGTTGACATATAGTGTCTCGATCTACTTAGAGAAAAAACAATTTGATACGGCACTTACCTTCTGTGAACAACAATTGCAAGGTTTGGGGAAAGATTCACTATCCCTGGCCTTTATCCATGATCTTAAAGGCAGAATCTATTTGGCTCACAACGAGATTGCACAAGCCAAGAAGAGTTTTGAGAAGGCTATCGAAATCAATTCTGATGTGCTTTTTCCTTATATTGCCCTTGCAAGGATTTATGTAAGCGAGAAGGATACTGAGAGCGCGATCTCGAAATATAAGGAAATTTTGGCAAAGAATCCTTCCTACATTCCTGCATACATGTCACTGGGTACTATTTATCAGCAAAAGGATGATATCAAAGAGGCAGAATCGTATTATCGACAGGTCCTCGAGATAAGGAAGGACTTTGCACCAGCAGCCAATAACCTGGCCTGGATACTGGCTGAGCATGGGGGAAATATAGATGAGGCTCTGGGCCTGGCACAAACAGCCAAAGAGAAGATGCCAAAGGACCCTTCAATTATGGATACCTTGGGGTGGATATATTATAAGAAAGGCCTGTATCGAAATGCTATTGTAGAGTTAGAGCAGAGCCATGAAAAAATACAGAAAAACCCGGTAATACTGTATCATATGGGCATGGCATATCTAAAAAACAATCAGAAGAAAGAGGCCAAATCTGCCCTTGAAAAGGCCCTTACGCTGAATAAAACGTTTCCTGGTCACGAGGAGGCCCAAAAAGCCTTGGTGGATATGGAATGAATTATATCTCTTTTAGAATAATCTTTATTTGTATATTTTTACCACCTATTCTCTACATTTTTTCCGTCCAGATCCTTGAAGGATACCTGCAGAACAGCAGAGAAAAAGATGTAAAAAACGTCATTATTCAGGATTATGAGGCACTGTATGATGGGAGGTATAGCATCAAGGAGGAGATACACAACAATATAGACCGCTTTTTAGGAAATGATACATTGCAACCCCTTGGTGTTATTACAAAGATAGTGGTTACAAGTAAAAAAGGGGAGTTGTTATACCCTTATTTTTGGGAAGAAGGAGATATGTCTTTTAACAAACAGGGGGAATTTGGTGGTAATAATAGTGAATCATTGGATTACATTAAAATAGCAGAAAAGAATTTTCAAATTTTAAATGATGGTCTTACAGTATCGATAGATGTGAAAGTAAAGCACAATAGTTGGCTCACAAATAGTATCCTGATTTTATATCTCTTCTCCTCGATATTGTTACTTTATTGGCATTATAAAAAGAGGGTCAGGGAATGGGTTGCAACCAGAGAGAACGAAAAAAAACGGATTGATTTCCTCTCAAAGAAATTAGATGAAAGCGAAAAAACCATGGAGGGACTCTCTAGAAAGGAGAAGGATTATATTACTAAGGTAGAAAAGTTTAAGCATGATAAAGATAATCTGGAATCTGAAGTTGTGCACCTTATGGATGAGGTAGAAATTCAGAAGAAAAAATCATTGGAGATAGATGAGATTCTTGATGAGATGGAAAGGCTCGAGGAGGATTCAAAAAAAAATATGGCCTTGAAGGAAGAGAAAGAGCGTGAAATTACCCAGCTAAGGGAAGAAATAAACCAGTTGAAGATGATAGAGGAACAAGGTGCAAAGAAGAGAAAAAAGGAAATTGATTCAGTAGAAAAAAGATTTACTGTTATATATAAAAAATTGATTTTTAATAAAAAAGCACTTGAGGGGTACATACATTTAACACAGGATTTTCAACTTAAAGCCGAAGAGATAATCCATAGATTAAATCAGGACGATTCTTTGGTGAATATCAAAAGAAAATTTTTTAGTAAAAAGGGTAAATTACATATATTTGAGACAATCTTCTCCTATTCTGGTAGAATATATTTCAAAAAAAGAGATGACAAAAGGATAGAAATAATTACCATCGGCACTAAAAATACACAAGAGCAGGATATAACGTTTATCGAGGGTATGTCATAAATGCATCATGTCTTTAGGGTGTTGTCAGTAGTGTATTGTGGATTTTGTTACAATTTTTATGAATTTAAATTACCTCAGCACCACGGTGATCTGCGGTAAGGCGAATATGAGGTAGGAAACGCGCGTAGGTAATTCAGAGGATTGAGGAGTGTGTAATGAAAAAAATACTATTTATTATTGAAGACGACAACCATGTTCTTTCTATGATGCAGAACTACTTTGAATACTTAGGCTATACTATCATTACAGCATTAAATGGAATGGATGGATTAAAAATGGCCGAATCCGAACAGTATGATTTAGTTATTACAGATATCGTTATGCCCTACGTAAGTGGGGTAGGAATTATTACTGTTATCAAAGAAAAGACCCCTGATTTACCGGTTATCGCCATCACTGCATATGGTAAAAATCCCGAACGGCTTGCAGCTGAAAAACAGGCGGATGTCGTATTACGCAAACCATTTGAGATGGAAAAATTAAAAGATCATGTAATAAAATTACTGGGGAGATAGGCGGATTTTATTTTTATTAAGATTGAAGGGCTTTTGAAATAACCTTACTTATTTCATTTATATCAAAAGGCTTAAGAACAAAATCCTTTATATCGGTTTTCAAACCGGTATCTATGCCATCTACGGCACTCTCTTGGTAGCCGGAAATAATGACTATTCTGGCAGCGGGGTCATTTTCGAGAATTTTTTTGGCACACGTTACTCCATCCATAATAGGCATCTTCCAATCGAGTAAAACTACATCGGGTTTATATGTTTTATAGTGTTCAAGGGCATTATTACCGTTACGTGCCAAATCTACTTCATAACCGATCGATTTAACCATATTCTCAAGGCCTTTTAAGACATCCGGTTCATCATCTACAATTAAAACCTTTTCTCCTTTCCCGCGCCTGATTCTCAGAGGAGATTCTGATTCAGCCTGAACAAATTTCTCAGCTATGGGAAAAGAAATTGTAAACGTCGTTCCCTTGTTTGGCTGGGAGGATACAGATACAGTTCCATTGTGTTCTTCTATTATACCATGGGTTATTGACAGGCCTAAACCAGTTCCTTCGCCGATGTCTTTAGTAGTATAAAAGGGATCAAATATGTTTTTTAAGGTCTCTTCATCCATACCACATCCTGTATCGGAAATAGTAACCATAACTTTTTCCGTATCTTTCTTTGCTTCTATCTTGAGATCACCATCACCTGGCATTGAATCTCGTGCATTATTACACAAATTTATAAACACTTGATTTAAACTTAAATGGTCGCCTCTAATTGGCAATGACTCCTCTATCTTTGTGACAATCTTTATCCGATGATCAAAGGTATTGCTGATTATTTTATATGTTTCATCGAGAACATCTTTTAGATTTAAGGGGAGCAACTCTTTTTCAATATCCTGCCTGGAGAATTTCAATAAACTATCTATGAAATTGGAGCCCTTTTTTACTGATTCATTGATAGTCCCTGTAATTTTTTGTAAGAGGTCATCCTGACGGTATGCCATCTGAAGGAATTGACTATTTCCCATAACAGCTTGCAAGATATTTCTAAAGTTATGCGCCACACCCCCTGCCAGTCTGCCTAATGATTCTAACTTCTGAGCATGAGAAAGCTGTTTTTGAAGCTTCTGCTGATTTTCAATCGCCTGTTTTTGGGCAGTGACATCTTCATAGATACATACAATTTCTCCATTGGGTAATTTATAGACATAATTTGTTCTCCAGGATTTAATTCTATCATCTTCATAGAGCATAGGAGGATGATCTTCAGGCTTTCCTGTTTCCCAGACCCTTTTAAATATATCAAAAAAGCCATGATCTTTAAAACGTGGAAACACAGTAAGGACACTCTTACCAATGGCATCCTGCTTTGTTATTTTATCTATTCTCTCAGTGGCTTTGTTGAAATCTTTAAAAATAAAATCCTTACCATTCTCTATTGCGTATAATATAGCAACACCATTACTCATATTTTCGAATACCGCTCTAAACCTTGATTCACTCTCTTTAACCCTATCTTTAGCCTTTTCTAACTGACTTGTTCTCTGTTTAACCAATGTTTCCAAATTTGAATACAATCGCGCATTTTCTATGGCAATGGACGCAGTATTACTTAAGCCAGTAAGCAGTTCGAGGTCATCCTTTCTAAATCCTTCAGGCAAATCGATCGAATCTACATAAATTACTCCAAGAATATCTTCCTTATATATGAGTGGTACACACATAACTGACATGACATTCATTTGTTCCATACTATCAGAAAGATTGGTTTTGTTTACAAGGCTCGTATTGGATATTTTTACTGGCTTAGCTTCCTTTATAGCTCTATTCACAATGCTTCTACTGTAGTTAATTTTAGAGAAGAGATTATCTTTATCGTCTATTCTCGTCTTTGAAACCACCTCTTGTAGTTTGCCTGTGTCTTTGTTCAACAACAATATTGCTCCACGGTTAATTCTCTTTAAAAGAGTCAAAATTTGATCTATCACCAAACCTAACAATTCTTGGATATTGAGGGATTGAGCAAAGATATTTGATACTTTAAGGAGTAATTCCAAACTCTGTATGTAGTTTCTTGAGCTATCCTCTGAAGACTTACTAATATCAAAGGGCTTTGTTTGTGCGGCAAAAGAGTATGGTTTCGCCAATGTTTTTGCAAAAGATTCCTCTTGGAATGATAGAATTGTGTTTCCTATCATTAACGTCATGTCTTTTTTTAGCTCGACCTCTAATCCTGGCGCTATCTTCTCTCCGTCAATAAAGACACCTTGAGAACTTTTCAGGTCTGTGATAAAAATTCTATCATCCTTTTTCACAAACTTGGCATGGTGCCGTGAGGATCCTATATCTGAGATGCATATGTCGTTATCAGAGGATCTCCCAATAGTAGTCACATCATCGTTAAGGGTAAAAGACTCGCCTTTAATTGGACCACCGATTATATATAACTTTTTCAAAATTGCCCTCCGAGTTTTTGAGGAAAACTATCCCCAGACAGTCTTATACCAACATTACCTTAAGAAACAAAACATTTTAATGCAACTATATTGTAAAAAACCAAAGGAAAATCTTTCATTACACTATGTTATACTCTTCGATTCTGTTTAAAAGGGTTTTATAACTAACCCGCAATAATTGTGCTGCACCCTTCCTATTCCACTGCGTTAATTCCAGGGCCTTGCAAATGGCTTGCCTTTCAACATCAGCAATATAGTGTCCACGTATTGTCTTTAAACAGATGTCTCTTCTATCATTAATCAACTCGCTTATTCTTCTATCATCCCACATTTGAAAAAGATTTCTGCTCTTAGCATCCAAATATTCTTCCTCGTTATCTGCCACGTTCCCCAGCTTTAAGTCAGCATACACAATATCTGTTTTTTGTAACGCTATAATCCCTTTCATTATATTCTCTAATTCTCTCACATTGCCTGGCCAATCGTATTTTTGAAAATGCTCTTTCACAGAATCGTCAATTTGGATACAATCTCTCCCCAGCTCATCACAAAATTTATCCATAAAGTGTTGTGTTAAAGCAGGGATATCCTCCTTTCTCTCTCTTAAAGGAGGCACTTCAATAGAAATTACGTTCAAACGGTAATAAAGGTCAGTTCTAAAATCACCTTTTGAAATTTTTTCCTCCAGATTTGAATTCGTAGCAGCTATTATCCGAACATCTACAGGAATGTCATTTACACCGCCGAGTCGTGACATTTTTTTATCTTCCAATATTTGTAGAATCTTTGCTTGAAGTGAATGGCTCAAGGCCCCTATTTCATCTAAAAAAAATGTCCCTCGATTTGCCTTCTCAAATCTCCCTAGTTTATTGTATGTAGCACCTGTAAAAGCTCCTCTTCTGTACCCAAACAGTTCACTCTCTAATAATTCGCTTGGTAAGGCTGCACAATTAACGTGAACAAGATTTTCCTCTTTCCGCGGAGAGTTACAATGAATATTCCGGACCACAAGCTCTTTACCTGTACCACTCTCTCCCCGTATCAAAACAGTTACATTCTTTTCACTCACCCGTTTTATTTTTTCTTTTACAGCTTTTATCGCATCACTCTCGCCTATGATTTCTGGGCACTCTATTTCCCCAAAAGACTTTTCTTTGGATTGCAAAGAATCATTCATAGCCTACACCTTTTTAAAACCTCGCAAGAAATACCGATAATAAGTGATGTAATATAGAAGTGGGTAATAGGTAACATTTTAGGTACCTGAAAAGACAACCCCCCGTCAACCCATAAAAGATATCATTTCCTATTTGTTTAATACCATCTTTAAAAAATCTAAATTATCACGATTTTAGAATAGTTATACTATTTAATAGGATTTGTGTCAATCCTCTGTAATTTCATGTACATTTTTAACCCAGATTGTGCAGTATGTATCGTAGCGAGGGTTGAAAAACCTCAGCGAAACGCGAAGTTAAAACGATTTTTTACCGAAGGCATAGTACAACATATATTGAGAAATGAAATTGTGAAACAAGGGTTGCAGCACGTTTTGTAAAGCCACAACAGGTGCCTGTTGCATAATCTGGGTTGAAACATTAGGGAAGGGAAATGTAATGAAAGTGAAGCTGAAGGTATGTATGGAAACCATGGTCTTGTATATCACCTTGACACCTCATAACATATAACAGGCTCAGTTTTGTTTTTGAGGCGAAGTTCAACCTTTTTTTCTATATGGAAATTACCCTGGCTTTGGCGATATGTTTGCTCACCGATAATTATTTTGCCACCCCTTGCAATCTGCTGTAGTTTTGCTGCAACATTTACGCTATTGCCTATTGCAGTATAGTCCATTCTGTTTTCAGAACCCAGGTTTCCCACAATAGCGCTCCCTGTGTTGATGCCAATGCCTATCGCAAAGGTATCTTTATCTTCTTTTGCCCTTACCTTCATCAATTCTTTTGTAGCATGTTGCATTTCTATGGCTGCATGGATTGCATTGTATGAATTATTGTTTTTAGAGGGAATAAGTCCAAATATTGCCATAAGCTGATCCCCGACAAATTTGTCCAATACGCCATTATTTTTAAAAATGATACCGACCATAATGTCAAAGAATTGATTAAGCATGGATACCACCTCTTCTGCCTCTAGTCTTTCAGCAATAGCAGTAAAAGACCGTATGTCGGCAAAAAGAATGGTTATCTCCTTTCTTTCATTTTCAAGTAATACACCATTTTTTGAATGAATCACCTTTTCCACCAGGTTTTCTCCTACATATCGACTCAACCTGTTTCTTAATTCTTCTTCTTGCTTCGTCCTTTTGTGTGCCAGAGAAATATCTTTGGCATAAATCATCAGTTGAATGCTTTGATTTTTTATATCCCTGTTGGCCTCATTTAATTTTGTGAACATAGAGTTAAAATGGCTCGCTATATCTTTCAACTCTTGATCAGCTTTGATTGTAATGGGTCCATTTTTTCCCCCAGCCTCAACCATGCTCGTTTCTTCGGCCAGGTGAACAAGTTGATCAGCAGAACTTCTCAATAGAGAAAAGCCTGTGAGAATAGAAAAAAGTGCTAATACAGAAAAGAGGCTAATCATGTCTGTTATATCTATTTTTCCATAGAAAAACAGATATATGACCAGAAGAAAAGGGATAAGCCCTAATAAAACCAACACAATACGTGTCTTTCCATAAAAACTGAGAGCGGTTTGATAATTTGATTTCATTATTCGCTGCTCCCCTGCATTTTCACATCATCTCTTTCAAAATGCAACGGGGTGTCAAGCTTAACCACTATGCTTATAGTTTGACTTTTGCCATCTATCACTGAATTGGGTGATGGATCTAACCGTATAACAGTTGCCTTTCCTCTCATTCGGGCCTTCACTTCATCACTATCAGGTAAATGAATGGTTAATTCTAATGATTGGCCAAGAAAATATTTGCCGGCTTGTTGGGTTATAAACTTTGCACCTTCCCCTGAGATATCCTTTAACACAGTATTTTCCTGGTATTTTTTCCCTTCACTATCTTTGGCAGCCACTTCCATTCTAAATGTAATTGGAAAACGATCAAAATTTCTTCTATCAGGTTTATTATTCATTTTTCCCTTCTGATTGATATCTATCGCTGTGGTTACATTAGCCAGGGAAAGGCTGCCTTTTAAATGTGTTTTTTTGTTTATTTTTTAGAATTTCATCGATATTTTCTAGAAACACATCTACTATAGCAGGATCAAAATGCTGGCTACGCTCTTTCTTTATGATATCGCATGCAACCTCGAAAGGGTAAGGATCCTTGTAAGGGCGCTTTGAAGTGAGGGCATCAAAGGTGTCTGCCAGGGCAACAATCCTGGCTGTCAGGGGGATAGTATCACCTGAGAGGCTGTGGGGATATCCTGTGCCGTTCCATTTTTCATGATGATAAAGTGCGATTTGTTCTGCAACCTTTAGGATTTCTGATTTGGAATGTGCCAAAATTTTTGCCCCAATTGTGGTATGGGTTTTCATGGTTTCGAATTCTTCATCGGACAATTTACCCGGTTTCATTAAAATATTGTCTGGGACACCGATTTTTCCTATGTCATGCATAGGAGAAGCATAAAGGATATGTTGAACCTCCATGGGAGTGAGGCCACGTTTGTTGGCGATTAAAGCACAGTATCGACTCATACGGACAATATGATTACCGGTGTCCTCATCTTTATATTCAGCCGCAAGTGCTAGTCGATGAATGGTGTCTAAGTAAGATTTCTGTAGCTCTTGATTGGCAGTTTTTAGCTCTAAAATAGTCTGGTTAAGGTCATCGGCATATTTAAAAAGTTGCTGCTTTGCAGTATGCAACTCTTTAACTTTCCCTTTTTTAGATTGATAGACCTCAGCAAGGTCTTTGGCATATTTTTGTAGTTGATCGATATTCGCAGATTCGGTCTGCGGGTTTTTTGGTTCCATAGTTAAATGCTGGATACCTGATACTTGAAACTTGAAACTTGAAACTCGGCCTGGATCTATTGCTTTGTTGTTTTTATGAATGCATTGAGTTTCGGTCCAAGTTCCTCGACTATTTCTTTGTATTTAGCTGCTTCTTCGTCTGAGGAAATAACTTTTCGTCTAAGTGCTTTTCGTAACCATG
>DATKWM010000127.1:0-10877 GCA_035529575.1 Desulfatiglandales bacterium | reverse complement strand
TTGGTGGAGCTGAGGGGGATCGAACCCCTGACCTCATGACTGCCAGTCATGTGCTCTCCCATTTGAGCTACAGCCCCATATAATTGAAAAAAATTAACAGATAATATTTTTTCTGTCAATATTTAATTGTCCAGGCAAAGACAAGGTTTAAGAAAGCAGATCGTTCATGCTTCCACTCCTAAAACCTGAAAGATCAAGGGTAGTATATTTAACACCAAGTTCTTTAAGCTTTTCTACCACCTTATCTCTGATAGGTAATTCTGCCAACCGTACGATCTCTTGTGTTGAGACCTCGATCCTGGCAATAGGCGGATGATACCGTATTCTTACTTCTCTAAAACCAAGCTGATGTAAAAATTCTTCTCCTTTCTCTATAATGGAGAGGTTGTTTCCATTTATATAGGTGCCATAGGCTATCCGTGAGGCCAGACAGGCAGAAGATGGCGTATTCCATATTTCTATTTTTCTTTCTTGTGCCTCTTGTCTTATATCTTTTTTACCTAAACCGGCCTCAAGTAAGGGTGATTTTATCCCTGATTTTTGTGCTACATCCAGACCTGGCCGGTAATCTTTCATGTCGTCAATATTACTACCATCGGCTATATAGCTAATACCTTGTTTTTTAGCCTCTTTTTTTAACTCTTCAATCATTTTCGTTTTACAGACATGACACCTCATTTTATCGTTTTTACAAAAATCACTATGAGAAAGTATATCAAATTTGATTTTTATATGATCTATCTTTAATCTATTGGCGATATTTTCTGCCCTCATAAGATCATTTTTCGGAAAGATTGGAGAGATAAAAGTGACAGCCTTTACCTTTCCTTTGAGGGTTTCGGAGGCTATTTGAAGGAGAAAGGCGCTATCAACACCGCCTGAAAGGGCTATTAAAACAGATCCCATAGAATCTAAAAGATCTTTTAATTTCTTAATTTTCGTCACTGATGTATGAAATCGTAAGCGTTCAACGGTTCAACACCCCTATACCCTGAACCTATGAACCCCGAACCCGTGAACGGTTACATCCATTTATATATCCTTGAGAAGGTGCTGAGGTTGACCAAGAAAGAATTGCCCTTTTTGAATCCATTCTTTGAGGATTCCTGCAATCTCTTGAGCCCTCACATAAGAGGAAAGTGGCACAGTCTGGATAGTCTGGCCATTCAGTGTCATTGTCCCGCTTTTTAATTCTGCATAACTTACCACACCCAGGCTTTTGGCATTTCCCTTGGGATAGTCTTTTCCATAATCAATGATCCGTGTGAAGATATCATCATCAGAGACACCAGCATACGTGGCTATATCCTCATTTAGAATGGGGATTGGGACACCTATGCCTACAGCCAAGGAACATCCATAACCAAGGATGCTTACTCCTACTAACCAGCGTGGATTCATCTCTTTTAAATCGCCCATCACCATCAATGTTGCACCTGGTTCTAAAGGGACTCCATTTTTACTTCTTGCAACTGATAGAGTGTGCTGCGTGCCAGCCCAGGTTATGTATCCTTGGGCTCCTCCGAGGAAAATCCTGGTTCCCAGACCAATTGTCAGACAATAAGGATCATTAAAGAGTGGGCTAAGCTGGCCTGCTGTTGCATAGTTAGCGTTACCAGCCTTGGGTCTCAAGACACCCATATAGGTATAGATCATTTTATCTTGGAGGTTTATAGCACAATTGTAGTTCTGGTAGGCATTTCTGGGATTAACCAAGACAGCATAAGGCAGATCTGATAGTCTTATTTGTTTTTTTATTTCTCGTTTCGGATAACAATCTGTTGTATATGCCTTAGCAACCAGCCGAACTTTTTTACCAGAGACAAGGTCATGTATGACATGTCCACCACCATACTTGAATTGACCTGGGTGGACCTTATTTAATGGATCATCTATTGATGGTTCGGTAGCACCTATATATATATCTACAGCGGCAAGGCCGGCATATGCAGGAACATCGTTAAGGGTAACCTGAGATGCCTTGATAGGTGGTTTACTATGGCCAAAATTAATAAACGCCCCTGATGAACACATCGGGGAAAAGGTTCCAGTTGTCACTACATCAATATCTTTGGCGGCTTTTTCTGGGCCATTTTCCTTTACTATGCCTACCATCTCTTCGGCGGTAACTACTACCACCTTGCCTTCTTTTATCTTCCTGTTTATTTCATCAATTGTCTTTTTGGTCTTATGTTTAGCCATACGATAACCTTACAAAATTGTGATCACTATATGTAAATCTTTTTCTTTTTACAAGAAAATAAAATTGCCCGCGATAAAGGGATAAAGGGATTCTTGACTTTATTGTTTCTTTGGATAACAATAAGCCATTATTTATGGAGCTTACTATATGATTGCTAAGAAGGCAGAAATAAAGGTTTCTTGCCAGGTAAAGATAGGAAGTTTGAAGATTGGAGGAAATGGCCCTCTATTTTTGATCTCCGGTCCATGTGTGATAGAAAATGAAGAGACAACCTTTAAGGTTGCTCATTTTTTAAAAAGAATAGCTCAAAGAGTTAAAATTCCAGTAATCTTTAAGAGCTCTTATGATAAGGCCAATCGAACATCGATCGATTCTTTTAGGGGCCCAGGTTTGAATAAGGGGTTAGAGATTCTTAAAGAGGTAAAGAATACCACAGGTTTGCCAATTCTATCAGATATACATCAAGTGAGTGAAATCGGGAAAGCAGCAGAGATTTTGGATATTATTCAGATTCCCGCATTTCTATCTCGCCAGACAGATTTAATTGTAGAGGCAGCTCGAACTAATTTACCTATAAATATAAAAAAGGGGCAATTCCTGTCTCCTTGGGATATGGAGCAGGTTGTTTTAAAGGCTGTTACAGAGGGTAATAACAGCATTTTATTGACAGAAAGAGGGACATCCTTTGGTTACAATAGCCTTGTTGTGGATATGAGATCTATTTTTGTTATGAAGAATTTTGGATATCCGGTTATATTTGATGCTACTCATGGTGTACAATTGCCCGGGGGCCGAGGTAAGTCATCTGGCGGACAGAGAGAATTTGTATCCCCTCTTGCTAAGGCTGCTATAGCTGCTGGTGCCGATGGAATTTTTTTGGAGATCCATCCGGATCCTGATTCAGCCCTCTCTGATGGCCCAAATTCTCTTCCATTTGAGCATGTTGAATCCCTTCTTATAATGTTAAAGGAAATACACCGGATAGTGAGGGAGAAAGTAACCAATGTTTAACACGCCGTAAGCCTGCCTGCCCCGATTGTATCGGGACAGACGGGTCTGGGCCAGGGCTAACATTATGGAGGTGCAGCACACTATTCGCTTGAAGTAAATAATGATGTTAAGTATAAAGCAGTCACCTCTTTTTTCTATTTAAGCTTTAGGCATTTTAGGCACTTAACGTGGTAACATTTATGAAAAAGGTTCCTGTAGCAACGTGGCCCATAGTAGGGATTTTTTTTCTTTTAGTTATAGTTGCTTTTTTTCTCTTTAAGGTACAGCATTTAGGTATGGTTTCCTCAAAAACATCTAATTTGATACCTGGAGAATCTCTAAAAGTTTCAGACATCAAGTATAGCCAGGATTATAAAGATGGCGGAGGAAAATGGGAGCTTAGGGCCAAAGAGGGCCATTTTTTTGATAATGATCAATTTATGGCTTTAAAGGATGTTTTATTAACATTAGACTCTTTTAACAAAACCTCTTATACTATAAAAGGGAATGAAGGTAATTATTTTAGGAAGAGTGGGAAAATTATTCTAAAAGGGGATGTGCTGGGCAGATCCGCCACCGGCTACCATATAGAAACAAGCCTTTTAACCTATAGACAAGAAGATAATGAAGTTGAAACCGATGAGCCTGTAAAAATAATTGGTCCTTTCTTTAGAGTCAAGGGAGATGGTCTTTATATTGACCTCAGTAAGAAGAAATTTATGGTTAAAAAAAATGTTTGCACAACCTTTAATGGTGAGGGTTTTTTTAAATGAGGATAACGCTTTCCATTTTTTCTTTTAATATACTCATTTCATTTGTTTTTCTCCTGTTTCCTCAGATACACTCCTTTTCTCAGGAAGGCAAGGCCTCCAGCCAGCTTTCCACGGAAAACCCTATTATTATTCACTCCAACACCCTTGAGCTTGATCAAGAAAAAAAGTTAGTTATATTTGAAGGTAAGGTGCATGCCAAAACAGAGGGTATGGTGATAGATTGTCAAAAAATGCTTGTATACTATCTTGGTAGCCCAACGAAGAAAAAAACCAATGTAGAATCCAGCAGGATAGATAAGATTATTGCCTTAGGAAATGTTATTATTAATCGCTTTGATGGTGGTGTGGCCCGGGCAGGGAAGGCAGTTTTTTATCAGAACGAGGAGAAGGTTGTGCTTACAGAAAATCCATTCGTTCAACAGGGGCCTGATTATGTAGAAGGGCAAAGGATAATTATATTTTTAAATGAAAGACGGAGTATTGTTGAAGGTAATGAAAAGAAAAGGGTCAAGGCTACTATTTTCCCTAAGGAGGAAAAAGGGAAATAATGGAAGAAGAGAACAGCAGAGGCTCTTTAAAGGTAAAGGATCTTGTTAAATCCTATGGGAAGAGGGTAGTAGTAAAGAGGGTTAATTTAGCGGTTAACAGAGGACAGGTTATTGGACTTCTTGGACCAAATGGTGCTGGTAAGACTACTACGTTTTATATGATAGTTGGCTTGATTAAGGCTAAGGAAGGCCAGATTTTTTTGGATGGGGAAGATATTACACATGAACCAATGTATATACGGGCTCGGCAAGGGGTTAATTATCTGTCGCAGGAACCATCAGTGTTCAGAAAACTTACCGTGGAGGAAAACCTTTTAGCTATTATGGAGGTTATAGATATGCCAGCCCAGGAAAGGCAGTCATCTCTCCAGTCTCTTTTATCCGAGCTGAATATAGGCCATTTGGCCAAACAAAAAGCCTATTCTCTTTCTGGCGGTGAGAGGAGAAGATTGGAAATTACAAGGGCCATGATTACTCATCCCAAATTTATTTTGCTTGATGAGCCATTTGCAGGCATTGATCCTATGGCTATTAATGATATTAAACACATTGTGAAAGGGCTTAAGGAAAAAAATTTAGGGATTTTGATATCAGATCATAATGTAAGAGAAACATTGGATGTCTGTGATCTTGCCTACATTATAAATAACGGAGAGATTATTGAGTCCGGTGTGCCCGAAAAGATTGCTGCGAGCGAGGTAGTGAGGTCTGTTTATTTAGGAGAAGATTTTAATTTGTAGATTTTACTTCAGGTTATTATGGTACTTGAACTTAAACAATCAATCAAGATGAGCCAGCGGCTTATAATGACTCCGCAGTTGCAGCAGGCCATTAAATTTTTGCAACTTTCCAGGCTGGAACTCTGCCAGACAATAAATCATGAAGTGGAGATCAATCCATTATTGGAAGAGGTCTCTGGCGATGATGTCGAAGAAAAATCACAGGAAGAGGAAAAGAAAAAGGAATCTATTAAAAACGATGATCCCCTCAAAGAGGTAACTATCAAGGAGACATTAAGGGAAGATTTTGATTGGGAGGCTTACATATCAGAATATAATACCGCATGGGTAAGCTCGCCACAGGAAAGCACGGAAGATAGACTATCCTTTGAAAATTTTATTTCTCCTAAAACAACTCTCTACTCCCATCTTATGTGGCAATTGCAGATTGGCGATCTTGATGAAGTGCAAAGAGAGATTGGGAGATACATTATTGGTAATATAGACTCCAATGGATACCTTAAGGCCTCAATTGATAATATTATTGAGTTTACTCATAGATCAAGAAAAGAGGTATTGCAGGTACTGTATATTATCCACGAGTTTGACCCGGTTGGTGTAGGGGCAAGAGATAACAGGGAGTGCCTTTTGATTCAGCTCCGTTTTCAGGGTTTGGGTGGGAGTATTGCCGAAAAAATCTTGACTGAGCATATGAAGCAGCTGGAGAAAAAAAAATACAATCAGATTGCTAAGAGCCTGGGTGTTTCCTTAAAAGAGGTTTTACATGGTGTTTCTTGTATAGCCTCTTTAGAACCTAAACCAGGTCGTTTCTATAACGATGAGGAGACTATATATGTAATCCCCGATGTTTATGTCTATAAAATAGGGGATGAGTTTCTTATTGTCTTAAATGAGGATGGTCTTCCAAAATTGAGAATCAGTTCTTTTTATAAAGAGGTACTTGCAAAGAAAGATGATAAATCCAGCGATACGAGAGAATACATTCGGGATAAACTGAAGAGCGCTTCTTGGCTCATCAAGAGCATCCAGCAAAGGCAAAAAACGATCTATAAGGTGTCAGAGAGCATTCTTAAATTCCAGAAGGATTTCTTTGAGTCTGGTCCTTCGAATTTAAAGCCAATGGTTTTGAGGGATGTGGCAGAAGATATACAAATGCATGAATCTACTGTAAGCAGGGTCATGAACAACAAATATATGTACACCCCATTTGGTATTTTGGTACTAAAATATTTTTTGAACAGCACTATTCAATCAGTTGATGGAGTGGATAAGATAGGCTCTTTGAGTGTTAAGGAGATGCTTAAGAAGATAATAAGAGAGGAAGATAAGTCCAAACCCTTTAGCGATCAAGAGATAGTAAATATTTTAGGACGATCAAATATAGATATAGCACGGAGGACTGTGGCTAAGTATAGAGAAATGCTTAAAATTCTTCCATCGAGTCAAAGGAAGAATACTTACAGGTAGTCTCGCTGAATTATTATTGCAACCTTTTAGATAGTAAAGCACAGGGTCAAACCGATAAGGTATAATGTAATTAAAAAATCCTAAATTCAAATACCCGCCTGCCGGATGGCGGGCAGGTCGAAATCCCTGGCCCTGACCTGATTTATATGGCCATAGTTACAAATGCATTTATCCTGAGATATTTAAGATATAACACCTTGTATTACCTGTGTCGCGCCTCCCGATCCTGTCCCAGTCTTGGGACGGGAAGGGCAGGCTTGACACAAATGTTACAATCTTGGTCGATATAGACATTTAGTCAAGATCGATGTTTGACTTTGCATAATTTTTTTGTTACTTATCCATCTTCTTTGGGGGGGGGCATAATGGAGATATCTTTTACTTTTAGGCATATGGAACCATCAACAGAATTGAGGTCATATGTTGAAGAAAAGGTGTATAAAGTAAAGAAGTACTTTGATTCACCTGTTGAGGCCCATATTGTTCTTAAGATAGAAAAATTTCGACACATTGCTGACATGACTATATCTATTGATGGAAACAAAATTAAGGCGGTAGATGAGAGCGGTGATATGTATTCCTCTATTGATCAGGCAATGGATAAGATAGAAGAACAGCTCAGAAGGTTAATGTCTCGAAAAAAGGAATATAGATTAGAGAATATTAAAGGTACTGATTTGTTAATTAATGGTGTAGAAACTCAAGAAGGCCAAGTTGAATCAGGGCCAACGATAATAAAGGCGGAGAGGGTGGATATTAAGCCCATGGATATCAATGAGGCAGCTATGCAAATGGATATGTCAAAAAGAAATTTTTTTGTATTTAGCAATTCTAAATCGAAAAGTATTAACATTATTTACAAACGAAACGATGGAAATTTAGGCCTTATTGAAACTTCTACTAAATAGGTATTGTCAAGGAAAGAGGCATGAAACTTTCAGAAGTATTTACACCGCAGCTTATTATTTCTAATTTGAAAGCTCACGATAAAAAGGGAGTTCTGGAAGAGCTTTCACAGGTCATAACTGAACAGAATCCATCTCTTAACAAGAGGTCTCTTCTCCAGGTTCTTTTAGAAAGAGAAAGGCTGGGAAGTACTGGAATAGGTGACGGAATTGCTTTGCCTCATGGAAAATTAGCGGAATTGAGTAATCTTTTGATCTCTTTTGGAAGAAGTATTAATGGACTGGACTTTGATTCCATAGATGAACAACCAGTATATCTTTTCTTTCTTTTACTTGCGCCTGAGAATTCAGCTGGCATGCACCTGACGGCCCTTGCCAAGATATCAAGGATGTTAAAAGATGCTACTTTTAGGCAGCGATTGATGGGTGCAAAATCAAGAAAAGAGATTTATAAGGTTATAATGGATATGGATGAGGAACTTTAATTTTTGTAATGATCGGTTTACTTATAATAACACACTCTCGGTTGGCGAAAGAACTCCTTGACGCAGCCAGGTTTATCATAGGCTCTGTCGAGGCAGCAGAGTGTATTTCCATTGAGACATCAAAAGACAGCAAGAAATTAAGAAATATAATCGAGAATAAATTAAAATCTCTGGATCAAGGGAAAGGTGTTCTAATTTTGGTAGACATGTTTGGAGGGACACCATCAAATTTAGCCCTGTCTTTTCTTCAAAAAGACTCAGCAGAAGTAGTAACAGGTGTAAATTTACCTATGGTATTAGCTATTGCCCATAATAGGAAAGGGAAGAGTCTTGCACAGGTAGCAGATATAGCAAAGAGCGCAGGAAAAAGAAGTATTTCTCTGGCAAGTGAATTACTTAAACCAAAAGAAACTTGAAACTGGATGAACATAATACACACAATCGGCAAGCAATGGGAGGTATCAAGTTTCAAGCTTTAAGTATCAAGTATCCAAAAAAAAGGAGGTAGTCATGGCGGTAAAGGTAGGGATTAATGGTTTTGGGCGTATAGGTAGAATGGTACTGAGGGCAGCATACACAAGAAATGACATTGAATTTTTAGCACTCAATGACCTTACAGATCCTAATACCCTTGCCCATCTTCTCAAATATGATTCAGTGCATGGGATACTCAAGGCTGATATTGAAGTTGAGGAGAATGCCATTGTAGTTAACGGGAAAAGAATACAAATCATCTCGGAAAAAGATCCTGGTAAGCTTCCCTGGAAGGATCTCGGCGTGGATATTGTTTTTGAGTCTACTGGGCTTTTCAGAGATAGATCCCAGGCATCTAAACATTTGGATGCTGGGGCAAAAAAGGTAATCATTTCAGCTCCAGCCCCAGATCCTGATATTACCCTGGTAATCGGAGTAAACCATGAACAGTACGATCCAATAAAGCATCATATCATTTCAAATGCATCGTGTACCACAAATAGCCTGGCCCCAATCTGTAAAGTGTTATTAGACAAGTTTGGTATTAAGAAAGGCCTTATGACAACCATACATTCTTACACTACAGATCAGAGACTTCTTGATTTTCCCCACAATGATCTTAGGAGGGCCAGGGCAGCAGCTGTTTCTGTGATTCCTACAACCACAGGAGCGGCAAAGGCAGTTTCTCTTGTTCTTCCTGAACTGGCCGGCAAGATGAACGGGATGGCACTAAGAGTTCCTACTCCTAATGTCTCTTTAACTGATCTCGTGGTTCAGCTTAGCAGACCTGCATCTGCTCAAGAGGTTAATAAGGCCTTTAAAGAGGCCTCTCAGAGCAGTATGGAGGGTATCATTGAATATTGTGACGAGCCCCTTGTTTCTATTGATTTCAATGGAATCACTGCCTCTACCGCTGTGGATGCCCTATCTACAATGTCTATCGGAGGAGATATGGTAAAAATACTTGCATGGTATGATAATGAGTTCGGATATGCAAACAGGCTGGTAGACCTTGCTGTATACATCGCTAAGAGTTTAGGGTAACACAACAATGAGAAACAGAAAGCCTTTAATGGCAGCCAACTGGAAGATGAATCTTTCTCTTGATGAGGCAAGAGATCTCCTTAATGGAATTAAGAGCGCTACAATAGATTTTAATAGGGTTGATGTACTTGTTGCACCCCCTTTTACTACCCTGCAATTAGCACAAACAATTCTGGCAGAGACAGATATTCTTATTGCAGGGCAGAATATGCATTGGGAGTCAAGGGGGGCCTTTACCGGTGAGATTTCTCCCCTGATGCTTAAGGAAGCAGGCTGTGGCCATGTAATCTTAGGGCATTCAGAGAGGCGGACACTCTTTTTTGAAACCAGCGAGACTGTGAATCAAAAGGTAGATGCCGCAATTGAGGCAGGATTGATACCCATTGTATGCATTGGTGAGACATTAAAACAGAGAGAGGATAAAAAAACATTTGATATAATTAAGACTCAGTTAAATGAATCACTCAAAACCAGTTGCAAAAAAAGAAATTTACCACAAAGTGTAATTATCGCCTATGAACCTGTTTGGGCCATAGGAACAGGAAAGACAGCCACCCCGGAGATGGCGCAGGAGGTACATCTTTTTATTCGAAGGTGGCTTATAGAAAACTTTGGCCACACTACAGGGGAAACTATTAGAATTCTTTATGGCGGAAGTGTAAAGCCTGATACTATTAACAAACTCATCTCCCAGCCAGATATTGATGGCGCATTGATCGGGGGGGCAAGTTTAAAGGTCGATTCCTTTCTTTCTATCATCCAATCTTACAAGAGTTAATTCATCCTCTTTTCCTTATCTAATTTTATTATCCACACCTGTTATCAGGAAATATAGAGAGCAAAAACAAAATCTAACAAAATTTGCACTTGAAATGAGAAATTTTTTAACAGGTTTCAGATAATTTTTTTATTAACAATAATCCCCTATATTAGTTTTAGTTATAAATCTTTACGCCAAAAGATCCATTCTTAACTAAGGTTTTACCAGTATAAGCATCCCGAATTTTCCTTTATAGAGTATGAAATTTTCTTACAATAAAAAAAAGTTTAAAGATTCGAGTAAGAAAATTTTGCCTGTCAAGGAGAGAAAAACAAAGCTAATTTCAGTGTTTAAATGCCCTTTGGCCGGTAAATACCATGGTTACCTGAGGATTGGCCTCGTTACAGGCCTCAATTGATTCAAAATCCCTTAACGATCCCCCTGGATGAACAATGGCCCTTATTCCCTCCTTTATGGCTACATCTACT
>DATKWM010000126.1:0-18123 GCA_035529575.1 Desulfatiglandales bacterium | reverse complement strand
GAGGATTGGCCTCGTTACAGGCCTCAATTGATTCAAAATCCCTTAACGATCCCCCTGGATGAACAATGGCCCTTATTCCCTCCTTTATGGCTACATCTACTCCGTCTCTAAAAGGAAAAAATGCATCAGACACCATGGTTGAGCCTATGAGACCGGCATGTTCTACAGTAGTTGCCTCATCAATCTCCTCCTGGGAAATCAAGATTCTTTTTCTGATTTCTTTGCATTTCATATCCATCAAATCTTTTATAAGTGTATATTCTCAATACCGTTCGATAGCCCTGACGGATTTCTCCTTTTTATCCAGATTAAACCGCTTAGCTTCCTGGATAAGAAGCTCTTTTCGTATTAGTTCTTCTAAGAATTTTTTCTTTGCCTCTTTTGTCAATTTGAAATCCTTATCAAACTCAATTTCCGCTGCAAGTTGATTTTGAAATTCCTTAAGGCTGAGGGTGTAATCATTTATCTTAGCCAGCTCTGTATGTTTTTCTTTATTCTATGAAGTGCAAAAGAAGAGGCAGAAGGTTAAACCGGACAAAACCAAATAAACAAGACCTTTCTTCATGATAAATTCTACCACCTTGTCTATGATCTCATTGGTTACAAATTTGTGGAAGAAAGGTTATAAAAAAAAGTTAAGCTTATCAAAAAAATCCGACATATTCTGCAATGAGCGAGTCAATATAAAAAATATTTTCCTATTCAAGCCATTTTTCCAGCTATGTTGAGTCCCTCATTCCTCACTTTTCCTTGAAAACGTTTTATCAATAATCGCGTAGCAATAAGACTGTTCCGGACCGATAGCCAAAATTCGCATGTATTCATCGGATTTGTAGAATGTAGCAGGCACCTTCAATTCAACCCGCCAGGCAGAATTAGAAAGCTTTTTTAGCACCAAAGTGGCTGGCCTCCGATTGACCTTCTCAAATCGTTCACGCCTTTTTTCTTTTAGAAGATCTGGTACAATATGCTCAGTTTTTTGTTGGGGGGTTACCATTTCCACCCATAATGCCTTTGCCCCGAGTGGTTTTTTGCCTGATATAATAATATGATCTTTTTTACCTGCCATAATGGAAACTTCCATGGGTTTTGGCTGCTTCAACTTACATGCCGGATCGCCGAGAAGGCTATATTGTAATTGTTCTCTTTGAACAAGCGCAGGCACATGAAGGTACTGCCGCTCTCTTTCAGGAACGGCGCCGACAAGTTGCTGTGCAAATTTATCTTTCCGCATCATATCAATTACTGATAGTTTTCCTTCCCGGTAAAGTTTGCGCTGAATGGCTAAAAAAAGATTACCTATTGTAGTATGTGTTTTCTCAATTTGGGCTGCCAATGCCCTGGTGAAAAAGTAGTTTGTGAGGGGATTTGTAGCACCAGAGGCTGAAATAACGGCAATTGGACCACCTGGATGTGTGATAAACGCTTCTGCCAGAGAAGGCCCCTTCGCCTTTGGTACATTAAACTTTCCTGAATTGCACCCTACCATAATGAGCGGTCCAATAGGGGTCATTGACTTAAGTTGAGAGACATCTTCAACTGATAAGAATATATTCTTTTTATTATACATTGTCGTCGTAACACTTCGAAATGAACCATGCGAGGCAATGAGCGACATAAATGCCGGATCACTTATTTCATTTAAAAATATCGTCGGCTGCTCAGGGGGATATGCGTTGAATACAGAATCAGGATTGCCGCTAATAATGAAGGTATCCAACCACCTTGGTAACATTTTTGTTGTAAAATAGGTGGTCATGCCATGTATTTCGGTATTATACAATCTCGCTCCACTCCAGATAACTGTTCGAAACCATGAGCGTTTGAGTGGTTGGATCTCATAGTTGAGTATTTTAGCTAACTGGATTTTAAGTTGGGCTTCATCCTGTACGGGTAAACGTCCCACTGGAACATCCAGTGAACCATCTTCGTCTAAATCCCCATATAATGAGTCAGTTAATATTGAAACGGTTTGTTTTTCCCGATTAAACGGTACTGTGAAGCTCGGGATATGCCATGCTGTAGGAACCTCATTTTCCGCAGCGCAATCTCCTATAAGTAAAATGTATCTGCATAATCCGTTTGAAACCCTTGTTTGTGCTTTGATCCATTTCTTAATGTCGGTCGGTGTGGGAGTGTTGTTCCAGGTGCCGATAATAACACTGAATCCTTCTTTCTCACGTTTGGCTTTCCAGGAAGCAAGGTTATCGGCAAACATACTGCGGGTTATAACAAGATAAAGGCTCAAGTCACTTCGTGCAATAGGAGTTTGAGTTTCTGATTGTGGTCTGAATAGGAAAAAAAAGGCTGCAGTCAGCACGACAAGAATCAGTGAGACAATATAGCCCCATTTTTTCTTTATTAAACTGAGAAATATACCCAGACTCATAACAAACATAATAATACATATTACCTGATATATTCGTAGTCCTGAAATCAATTCCGGTCCGGGTGGCGTGCCTCTAAAAAATTCTTGGATAAAACGGTGTATGGAAAAGATTATCCCGTACCATAATATCAGATATTTTCGAGAATCCGGTTTTTTATTAAAGACCCATTGCAAGATGGCAAATGCAGTAAGTTCACCTAATATGCTGTATACCTGGGTTGGATGAACCAAAGTGCCAAGTTCTTTGGAATAAATTGCCCATGGCATCATCGTAGGTGACCCATAACAACAACCATGGCACAAACAACCTATTTTACCAATAGCATGAGCAAGAGCCAGGCCAGGAGCAAAACATCCTGCACTCGACCAGAATGGTTTTCTGACGATTTTAACGACTATAAGGCCCGCTACCATTCCTCCTGGGATCCCCCCCTGCCATGATAGTCCGCCCTGCCAGAATGCAAGTGTTTGTGGAAAATTATATAAAAATAGCCGGGGATTATTAATCAGTACACTTAAAACTTTTGTTCCTAACAGCCCTCCATATACTGCTGCAGTAATAATCATAATTGCAACAGGAAAGATAATACCGTTTTTTGAAAGATTACGTACTATCAGAATGGAGGCAACAAGGAGTCCTATAAAGCCCCAAGACCAATAATTAATTATGAAGTTTAAGATAAATTCTGCCACTCTATTACCAGATTAATGGCAATATGTATGATACATGCCCATCCTATACCGCTGGTAAGGCGGGTAATAACCCCAAATAATAGCCCCAGCCCCATAACTGCAAAAAGAAAACCGATATGACCACAAAATGCTGCCCCTAAATGCAGATGAAAGGCAGAATAAAGACAGCTCTGGATTATTATTCCAAAAGGAATTCCAAATCGGGCAACTGCAACAGGCTGGATTATGCCCCTGTATGACACTTCTTCTGTTGCTCCAGTAAGAATTGCTTTTATGAACGCAACAAGCATAAACCACAATAGCTTCCCTGAAGCAGGAAGTTCTGTTGAGATTACAGAATATATTGCACAAATCCAGGTTCCTGCTGCGGTAGCAAGAAGTACAACCTGCCCTGTATACCCCAAAATGTCTTTGCGCCAATTGCCAAATGAAAGGAGATCAAATGATATTCTTTTACCGGCTACCCAAAGAAGGCATGCTAATACCGTAACTACAAACACTAAATGTGAAACAAGCAAAAAAAGATATGCCTGCAAATTATCTGCATGGGCTAAGGGCCATTGTACAAGACCAAGGTATCTAAGAAAAACAAAAAGCCAGAATCCTATCGCAAAAGCACTTACAATCTCCCAGACATCACGCGATTGTTCATTGGTTTTTCTCTCTTGAAGGTAAAACCAAATCCAGATGCTTACAACCAAGGCTAGAGCTATGGCCATTCGCCAGGGAATATCTGGAACATATGTTAGCAAATGAATAAATATACCAAAGAATACTACGAGTGCTATTGCCTCAATGATGTTTAATAGGATCATGGTATGTATAGAGGTCAAAGTTGTAGTCAAATGAGCTGACGATCGTTTCCCATATATAGAAAATTAGGGCAAAAGAATAATAGAGTCCCGAGTTGTGGTTTGGCTCTAAGCTATTTTTGATTGACGCCTTTAATCCCTTGGGATTTGCGTTTGCGCCAGAACCATACAGCAATTGCGAATAAAGCGAGGAAGAGGGGTATAAATGCTCTGGCGAATGAGGTCATGGCAGAGATTTTTGTATCGTCTCTTTCCATTGGTGTGCTTCCGCAGAAAGTCTTTGCAGCCTGAACATTGATCATCAAAGTTGCCTGGTCCGTACCACCATTGCCATCAGACACTTCAACAATCCACTGGTTCCAGCCTACATCCCCTGCCCCTGGCGTACCGGACAAGGCGCCGTCAGGAGCAATGTTCAGCCAGACAGGTCCAGTCACCTTTGAGTAGGTTAGAGGGTCACCGTCTGCATCTGTGGCTGAACCAGCAAGTGTCTGGCCTGTGTATGAAGCGTTCTCGGTTGCATTAGGTTTGGTAATAGGGTCTGTGGTGAACACAGGAGGCACATTGACTGGCGGTGTAAAACCAGATGATGTAATTTTCCACCTAGCCTCAAGTGGAGTATCTTCGTTTACGATGCCGGTAGATTCGAGTGTAGTGCCGGCTATAAGTACATGAAACTTATTACCATCGGACAGTATATAAGTTTCATCAGTTGGATCTGGCAGATTATTGAGGCTAGCATATCGTATACCTGCTTCTGCGAGATATTTTGCTCTATTAGAATTATTAACATTAAGCTCACTGAAGGTAGATGTTATTGTCATGGATAAGATACCGGCGCTGAGCACTGAAAGCATGGTTATGGTTATAATTAAAATTATCAGTATTGAGCCTTTTTGATTTAGATTATGCATAGGATTTACTCAATCAATTTATACATAAAGACACGATTGGCAAATTCTGAAGGAATATCATCTGCCCCTTTTAATTCCAGTGTAATCTCAATCATGGCCGTAGAGGGTGAATAAGTTGTAGAAGGTGAAGGGTCATTATATGAATTATAGTATGCTAAATTAAATGAGTTTACACTGTCAGTTAAGATATCTGCAGCGATTAAAAGTGGATTATTTGCACCAGCCCAAGAAATAGTATGCGTTACTCCAGGATCACGCGTGAATGTTATTGATGTCGCTGTTCCGGAAGAGATAGATGTGATAGCGCTAAACTCTTTTACAAGCATGGATATGGTTATTTGACCTTTTTGTGCTGTTGCTGCGGTTTTCTTTGAAAATGCAAATCCTTTGGAAAGTTGAACCAGACCCATTCCTGCTACAGCGCCAATAATACCCACCAGAACCAAAGATACAACAACTTCAATAAGGGTGAATCCATGATTGTTGAAATCCTTATTTTTCTTCATAATCTTCTTTAATCCTCACTCGTAAACAGGGCTGTCAAGGTTTCGCCAAGATCATTTTGGATTTTCACTTTGAGGATATTTTCGGGATCGCCACTTACAATATCTTCTTCTTGGTTGCTGGATGGGTTAAATTTGATATACTTATTTTCTACGACAGTATAGGTTCCGTAGTTTAATGCATCAATGTTATCCTTCAAAACGGGAAGTTTGCCATTTTCAGTCCATGTTACACTACCATCAACGACAGTCCCGGCTTTTGTGGTTGGCCATGTAGGTTCAGATGCACCGCTTGTTCCTGCAGTTGTACATCTATAGCGATGACCGTTTTTAGTAGCTGGAACAACAAAGTTGCCTATGGAATAGATAGTAAACTGAGCCCATTCCGGAGGAGTGTCCTCAGTCCATGTTATGCCTCCATCTGTAACTGTACCTCCGGCAGCAGTCGGCCATGTAGGTTCAGATGCACCACTTGTTCCTGCAGTTGTACATCTATAAAAATGCCAATTTTTTGTAGTTGGAATAACAATAGCGTTTATGGAATAACTCGCCGATGCCTGCCATATTGTATGATTGTTGTAGTCGGCTGTGATGTTTTCCATAGCCTCATGAAGGTGAAACGCTTTGTTTAACCTGGCAATCGGAGTACTGCTCCCCATAAAAGCGGAACCAAAATAGGAGTACACCAGTGATCCCAGAATTGAGGCAATAATTAGTGTTGCGATTATTTCCAGCAGGGTAAAACCCGGTTGGCTATTTCTTAATAATGATTTCATTTACTCAATGAACCCAGTGTTTTTTGTTATCGTAATAGTTTCGGAATTACTGGCCTGGTCAGAAAGTGTGATGCTCTGAGTGATGGTACCAGGGCTGCCCCATTCATCGAAAGTGACTGGACCTAATCCTGAAGTGATGGAAATGCCTGAGGGTACAGTATGGGTAGGGGAATCCTCATTGGGGAGATTTATTGGGCTCGTTTCAGTACCATCAGATTTATTTATCTTTGATAAGGTGTAATAATCAGGGGAGCCAGATGAAAGGGTGATTCTCCAGGAATAGATATCATTGGCCAGTGCCAAACAGTGGGCATAGCGCAGATGAGCCTTGATTATCTCGGTTTCACTGCTCAGTTCTGCCTTAATATTTGTGCCTCGGCTTACAACGAATGCCGTGATGATTCCCAAAATAATCAATACTGCGATCACTTCGAGCATGGTGAAGCCACGATTTTTTTTGAAGGCAATATTCATATCTGGCAGGCTATGTATTCTTAAAAATGCCTCCCTCTTTAAATAGAGGGTATGCATGTCCTTTTATCCATCAGATTATCACTTTGAGTGTTCTTTGACAAAATTATCCAACTTTTTAGAATATTGACCTTTTAAGTCATAGAACATAAGTCTAGTCTCATAAATGAGATCCTTTAGCACCTCCTTAGATCCCACAACCTCACCTACCACCCGTATCTTATCATCTAAAAAAGGGAATTGCATGGTCATATCCAGGCGTGTTCCTTTCTCAAACTTACGATTAGTGGTTAGGAGCATTCCTCCTTGGCTCACATTTTTAGTTTGAGTAAGGTCGTAGTTGGCATCCTCTGTTTGCAGATGATAACTTATGACAAAATTTGCATCGCCTCTTCGGGCTTTTCTTCTATCACGATCATTATATTCTTGCATTTTACCCTCCTCAAACCCATGATAGGTTTCTGCTTCGAATTTACCTTATCACATTGACACATAGCCAAGCCTTTTTTCGTATATTTAAAATTACAAAATCTCAATATGAGAGTGCAGTTCTGAAGAGTAAATCACGGGGCTGAGTTACTCTGGCCATGCACGGATGTGGAGGAAACCAGGTATAAGAACAAAGAATTTCAGGCTATGGGTGATTTGTAAAAATAGTTATATATGAGACTAATAACCTCATGAGTTGGTTGCAGCAGTAATAGCCTATAAGATCCTTTACCGCATCACTGTAACAATGCTTTGCCTTTCTAACAGGCCATTGAGTTACATGTTTTCAGTTATCTCTTGACTGAGTTAGGTCATAGTGTAGTTCAAGGAATAAGCCCCAAAAACCCAGATTATAAAAAAAGGGGCAGCATTCACACACTGCCCCAAAAGCTACCGCGAAATATTTTATAGTTCCCCAACTCTTCCGGCCTATACTTGGGTCATCTCTATGGCTATCGTGCCCATCTACCTGGTGCCGTGGTGGTGGAGGCAGTTCTCGTTAGTGCAACGGCTTGGCTTCCAAAATCGACTGTTCCGCCAGCTACAGTAGGGGCCACAGACCAAGTATAATCAGCTCCAAGGTCAGTACTCACAACAGCAAAGGTGGCAGCATCGTCAACATACCCAGCAGTAGAAATTTTTATGTTAGCCCATGTTAGGGCTTCCCTTCCATTGAGCTCCGCTATGCCAGCATCTATTGCTCTATTCTCGGCATTTGCAGTCAAATCGATATATCTGGGGATGGCTACTGCTGCCAGGATACCCAGGATGATCAAAACAGCGATTATCTCGATAAGGGTAAAACCCTCTTCGCCTTTTAAAAAGTTTTTCTTTTTCCCCATTTTCTCTTCTCCTTTCTTTGTTAATTTTCCATTATATTACGCATAATCTATGCCGATACTTAGTTGATACTTGAAACGTCAGAAAGTGTCTGAAATTAATGGTGTCAATTAGTAACATTATCTCCTCTAAAATTACAGATAAATCGTCAAATTGTATATATTTTAAAAGCCTTTACGTTAACACCTTATTTGTTTATCCTTTTCCAAAGACTCGTATGTGTTTCATAAGGTATTCACACTTTAGCCTCGGCCTACTATTTGGGTCAAATCCCACATTGGTAAAAATATGGCTAAGGCAAAAAAGCCCACCACGGCGGCAAGTCCAACCACAAGTATTGGCCCGATGGCCTCGGATAGTCGGCTTGTAGCATATTCCACCTCATCGTCATAATGTGCCGATACCTGATGGAGCATATCGTCCAGCTTCCCTGAAGCCTCACCGATGGCCACCATATCGATTACCATGGGGGTAAAATAACTTGCAAGCCTGAGAGGCTCTGCAATGCCTCGCCCTTCTTCAAGCTGGTACCTGATCTGCTCGAATTCTTTAGAAATGGCAGCATTTCCGATAGTTTCAGACAAAAGCTCAATGGAGTCAAGTACGTGTATCCCACTCTTGTACAAGATGGCAAAAATACTGGCAAATCGGGCCATAGCAGCCTTGACAAAGAGAGGGCCAAAAATAGGAAGTTTCAGAACACAGGAGTCCCTAACATATTTGCCTTGTTCCGTGCTGAGATAATAAGCCAAGGCTCCTATCACGGCAATTACCGCTCCAAGGATCAGAAACCAGTAATTAGACAAGGTTTGGTATAATAACATGCACATACGGGTGGGAAGAGGTATTTCTATGCCGGCACTGATAAGTATCTTAGTAAATTTCGGAATAACAAAGGTCAGTAGGACGAAAAAGGCAACAGCTAAAAAAATAACCACAAGGATTGGATACTGAAGCGCTGATTTGATATCCGATTTGATCTTATGCTCGTGCTCTAAAATATATATAAGCCGTTCCATGACATCCCCCAGTTCCCCACTCGATTCCCCGGCCCGGACCATACTACAGTAAAAAGGAGAGAATGTATCAGGGTGCTTTCCAAAGGAATCATAAAGGCTGGAGCCCCCCTTGATGTCCATGGTCATAACGTCTATGATTTTCTTGAGTTTTAAATTTTCTGTCTGGTTTTCCAGCACGTGCAATAAACTGAGTATGGGAACTCCTGCCTGGATCATGGTTCGAAACTGTTTGGTGAAAAGAATCAGATCAGGGATCTTTACCGGGGTCAAGCTTTCGTAGATCTTGGACCACGTGAAGCCTTGTAAATTCTCCCTTTTCTCTGTGACCTTGGATGGGATATATCCTCGCTCGGTTAATATATCAGTTGCCATTTCGAGTGAATCGGCTTCAATCACACCGGAGACTGTATTTGCACTTTCGTTTATGGCCTTGTAGAAAAATTTTGGCATCTTTAACTCATCACCGCTAATGTTGCTTCCTCGAGAGTTGTGATTCCCTCTAGCACCTTGTAGGCAGCATCTTCCTTTAAGGTTCTGAGCCTTCCGGCTTGGTGGGCAGCCCGAGTGATCTCCTGGGCTGATTTCCTTTTCAAAATCATGTCCTGGACCATTTCATCAATAACCAGGACTTCAAATATGCCCGTTCGCCCTTTATACCCCGTACCCATACATTGAAAGCATGCTCTGCCTCGCTGAAAATTGGCCCCTTCGATCTTGTCAAATCCCCAATGGGCTAAGGCCTCCTTAGGAGGCCTGTAGGGCTCTTTACAGTAAGGACAAATTTTCCTTACCAAACGCTGAGCAAACGATACAAGCATCACAGAAGAAACAAGAAATGGCTCCATTCCCATATCTAATAAACGTGTGATGGCGCCGGCGGCATCATTGGTGTGCACTGTGCTCAAGACTCGATGTCCTGTCAAGGCAGCCTGAACAGCAATTGTAGCTGTTTCACCATCCCGGATTTCCCCAACCATGATCACATCAGGATCTTGCCGAAGTATAGATCTCAGTCCGCTCGCAAAGGTCATACCTGCCCTTCGGTTCAACTGGATCTGCCGAATTTTTTCTATCCTGAATTCCACCGGATCTTCAAGGGTGATAATATTAATATCAGGCTCATTAATCTTTTTTAAGATGGAGTATAAACTGGTGCTCTTACCACTTCCAGTAGGTCCAGTACTCAGAATCATGCCGTAAGGCTTGGTAATCATCGATTCGATTTTATCCATGTCACCTTGGGACATACCGAGGCGGCCTAATGTGTAAACGCCAGCACTCGTATCCAGCAAGCGGAGTACCAAGTTTTCACCATAGATGGTTGGTATCGTGGAGGCCCTGATATTGATCTCCTTGTTATCCATCTTGATAGTAAATCTTCCATCCTGTGGGATTCTTGATACAGCGATATCTATACCTGCCAAGATTTTTAGCCTGGATACAATCGGCAGAAACATGGATTTCTGTGGTGCAGGCACCTCGTGGAGCCTTCCATCCACCCGGAACCTGACCTGAACATAGTCCTTTTCCGGACTGATATGAACATCGCTTGCCTTTTCGCGAACGGCCTGGGAAAGGATGGAATTAACTAAACGGACAACAGGGGCTTCTTCAGCCATATCATGTAGTGAGCTTACCTCAACATCCTCTATGGTTGTCGTCTCTACCTCAGTATCGGAATCTGTATCATACTGTACCTGCTCAATGCTCTCCAGGACACCATCGAGATCTGAATACGTTCCATAAAGGCCACCAAACATCTGGTTTAATTCCTGCTCGGTGCATATCACAGGCTCGACTTCGGTATTCGCCAGCACCTCAATGGTATCCATTGCTTTTATGTCTAAGGGATCGGTCATGGCTATTACAAGGAGTTGCCCTTTTTTTCTTAATGGTACCACTTGATATTTCTGGGCTATATCTGCTGGAACAATCTTTGACAGCCCAAGATCTACGGGATATTTATCAGGACGGTATTTTTCGATTTTTAACTGCCTGGAGAGCACCTCCACGATTTCAGATTCACTTACAATCCCTTGCCGAAACAGAAACTGGCCCAACTTGAGACCAAATTTCTTGTGATTTTCCAGAGCCTGTCCGATCTGTTCTTTAGTCAACAAACCGGCTTCAAGGAGCATCTCTCCCAATCTCTTTTTTATTCTCAATTATTATCCTCCCAGGGTTTTTCTCCCTGATTGCATATTCCTTTTAAGTTAACTTTGGAAAAAAGATGGTGCCTTCTTCCCATTGTTTAAGGCTCTTTGCACTTGAGGCAATCATTGGAGGTAGGTGACTTATCAAGCTCCGGGCATGTTTTCATCTACAAAATCTTCTTGGAGAATGATGGCGAATTTCAAACCATTCCTCTTATTCCAGTATGGGATTATGCGGACTGGTGGCGCGTCTTTTGGGTATGCCCTCAAGAATTCATAGGCCTTTTCAAGCTTCTCCTTTTCAGCAACCTGGATCCACCGACTCTTGTTTAATGACAAATGGTCGGGCGTAATAGGAATAGCCGGGAAATTAAGTATATCACCAACCCTAATTATGTCCAAATTTGTTATATGTGGGTTTAAAAAAGCCATAGGCTTCAGGTATTTGGGATGAAAACTCCCGTAGATATTGGTGATCATAGTCCCAATGGTATCACCCTCTCTTACAGTGATCCGCCCTAAAAGTTTTGGAAAACTTTGTTCCTGAATAAAAGGCTTAACTGGCTCTTTAGATCCTGTTGTAGAGAAATTTTCATCAAAGGTATTGGCTGAGGCCTTCGTTAATTTCTCAGGTTTAGTTATATTTATTGGTTTATGTTCAGCAAAGTTAGCTGAAGTTATCTGAGCAGTGTGAAACTGCGTATCTGGGGACATTTCATGCGCTTGAGTTAATAACAGGTTTGAGTCTTTCCCTCTCCAGGGCACCTTTGTTTTAGAAGGTAAAGGAACTGACATTGACAGGAGAAAGGCTGCTACCAAACAAGTGAGGGCGATGGCCGTGACCCATTGCCATTTTTTTGATTGCTCTGGAAAAACCCTCTTTGCACAAGTATGGGCTAATGACCAACCGGCCCTAGAACGATTTTGCATGATCAAGGCCAAAATGATCCGATGACACAGATGTATGATCTTTCTCGGATATCCCTTCGTGACCCCATAAATCGACCATATTGCCGGATAACTGAAAAGTGAAGAACTATCACTAATATCACTGGCTTTCTTGAGGCGGAACCGGATCATTGCTCTTGTGTCCTGGAAATTTAGAGGGCCTAAAAAGTGATAAAGGTTAATTCGATCAGCAAAGTTGATATGCCTTTTAAGTGCTTTTTTAAATTCTTTTTGCGCAAAAATAACTATTTGGAGTAATTTATATTCATTTGTTTCGTAATTAAGTAACTCTCGCAAGATCTCCAGGCAGAAGTCGGGAATTTTTTGCCCTTCATCTATAATAAGGATAATAATTTTTTGCTCACCCACGCCACGACTAAAGAGATATTCTTTTATGGTTTCCTTGATCTTCCATTCGCTGATGCCGGTTCCAGATTTTGACTTCCAAAACATGTCTGCCAGAGTCGACAAGAACTCTAAAGGGTTACAGAAATAAGGATCAAGTATGAGATAAGTTTCCATCTTCTCTTCCCCGGAAAATTTGTGGATAAGCTGACGGCAGAGAGTAGTTTTACCTGTCCCCACATCTCCGATTACTACATTCAAGCCCCTGCGCAGACGGAGAGAGAGCTCTAATTTCTGGAGACATCCCATATGCTCCTGGGACTGGAAAAAAAAATCGGGGTCAGGGGAGTTAGAAAAGGGTTCTCTGAAAAAATTAAGAATCTTGAAGTAATCCATTTTCTTTTTATTCGGAATGTGGCTCTTTAGGCACCAATAGCCTTTCAGATGGTGAAACTTCTTTTATCCTCTTCCTAGACTCCTGTACTTCGTTTAACACCTTCTTTTTCAAGATATGGGGTGTAATGAAAATGAGAACTTCCTCCATTTTATCAGCCTTACTTTCCCCTTTGAAAAGATAACCCAAGAGAGGAATATCCTTAAACGCCGGTATTCCGCTTTCGGATTCAGCCTTTTTCTGTTTGGTCAGCCCTGAGATGACAATTGTCTCTCCATCCTGCACGATGAGGGTTGTTTTTGTCTGTTTTTTAATAATAAAAGGGTTTCCGTCCACTGTGCGAGTAATATCAACTTCATCCTTCTTGACCACTATCTTCATTTTAAGATTTTTGCCATCAATCACATGAGGCGTGATCTCCAGTTTGAGCACGGCATCCTCAAATCTGACTTCTCTATTGCCTTGTTCATCGATTGACACATAGGGCACTTTTTCCCCGTTTTCTGTAAAGGCCATCTGGTTATCCAGGGTGGTAATGGAAGGGCTAGAAAGGATATTGAGCTTACCTTCTTGTTGAAGGGCTGAAAGCTGAAGATTCAAAATACTCTTTCCTATCCTCTCAGCCGCAAAGCCTAAGGTCAGGCCGGCCCCAGAGCTGAGATTGGCTGGGAAATTCACGGCCATTCCAGAGGTAGGATCAATGCCCGTGCTCAGCGAACTCCCCATAACACCTTCAGTGTTTGCCCCAGCGGTGATCCAGTAGTCTCCAGAGTGATATAACCCTCCCCACTGAATGCCTAGCTCCCTGGCGGTATCCCTGGTAGCTTCAACAATATTGGCCTCTATCAGAATCTGGAGTGTGGGTATATCCAGCTTTTCGATTAGAGAGATCATCTTGGCAATATCGTCCCTGATGGCCTGTATAATTAGGGAGTTGGTGTGTTCATCTACCATCACCGAGCCTCGTGGTTTTCCCTCTTTGTCTTTGGTTAGGAATTCCTTTAGATTTTCCTTTAGTTCCTTGGCATTTGCGAAATTGATATTTATGACCCTGGTCAGCAGTGAATCAGTACGCTTTATGATTATCTTATGGGCCTTTCGTTTCTCTTGAATGGTATCTATCTTCAGGTCGTGCTCCATATCCTCCGCAGTCATGACACGGATGATGTCCCCTTCCCAGGTGTAGGTGAGCCCGTGTGTGCGCAGGATACCACGAAAGACCTGGTTCCAGCTTGTATTTTGTATGTTTACGCTAATTTCTCCTTTTACATTGGAGCTTATTAGGAGATTTTGGTTGGCGGCCCGGGCCAAGGCCCTGAGAACGGCTATCACATTGGTTTTGTGCATTCTAAGGCTTACTTTCTTGATGGGTAGGGGCTTTTCAGGCTTGGCCTTTGCCTCTTCCTCCAGGGCTTCCATCTCCTTTATTCTTTCTGGAAGGTCAATAATTCGGGTCTTGGCTGTAGGTGAATATCCCTTGGATTTTTCAGCCATCACCTTCCATTTCTCAAAAAAAGGGTCTTTTTTTAAGCTCTTTTTGCCAGCACATCCCGAGAAAATCAGACTTAACAAGAGAGCAAAAACAAACCATGACATTTTTTTATACTTCATCGCTTGTTCTCCCTAAAATACCTCTTCTTTAATTGGGACAATAATTATTGTCTGCTTTTCTTTGCCCCTAATTACCACCTTCAATGGTTCAATTCTTTCGACAATATATCCGGCTAATTTCAATTCCTCACCGGTTTCATATTCGACACCATTAATGATGGCCAGTTTTTTATCACCCATTTTTATATATCCGGAATAAGTGAAACTTACTTCCTGTTCTAATGGCACGGGCTGTTTTGGTATCTTTGATTCCTTTGCTAATTCAGTTTTTAAAAAAGGATCCTTCTCCCATTCGGCCTCGGCTCGAGCAATGATGTAGATATCGGTCTTTTGTAGGGCATCTTTATCCAGACCCTCAGAAAGATTGGCAATAAACTTTATTGTCCCCGTCTTCTTTTTGTTTGTATCAATATTAGTTTGTTTAGATGGAGAAGCCATAAACAGGCTATACACAGCATAACTAACAGCTACCAGCGCAGCAAAGACTACAATTTTTTCTCGTTTTGACATTAAGGATCCTTATTGGAAAAATTTTTTTACAGCCACTAATCGTTAATCCAATGCTAGCCATATCTTCAGTCTGAATTCCTTACCTCCAGGAACCTGCTGGATCTTGATTTCTTCTATATGTTGCAAATAGGGATTTCCTCCCAGTTCAATTAAAAATTTTCGAAAATCAAAGAAATTTCCTTTTACCAAGAGGTTTACCAAAAAAAGATCGAAGCCATTGGCAATGGATTTAACATCTGGGATAATAGATACAGTCTCAAGATTGCTGTTTTGGGCTATTTCACAAAAAATGGATGAAATCTTATCAGTTTTATTGCGGGGGAATTTACTCTTACTGGGGTAAGGTAATATTCTGGATTCTTCAATCTGGAGCTTTTTCACAAGCTTTTGGTAAAAAGGGTGTAGCAACTGCTGTTTTTCTCGCTGGATCTGGAGCTTTTGGATTCTCATGTCCATCTTGACCAGGGACTTTCCAGACATGTAAGGACCGATAAGAATAAAAGCAAAGATTCCTAATGTGCATATTAGTAGATAGGCTATGCTCTCCACCGGGATTTTTCTGGATTGTTTTTCTTCCATCTCGATCCTCAAACCAATTGTATATTCAAAACAAAATGCAGCACCTCACGTTCTTCATAAACTTCCAGGCCGCTTTTTATAATACTGAGTTGGCTGAAAATTGGGGAATCATCTAATTTGGTGAGATATCCAGCCAAAGAGGACTCAAGCGATTCACGGTTTCCCAATATAATGCCATCCACCTCTAAGATTTTTGGGATAATCTTTCTCTTGTTCTCAGCAATACCGCCAAAATTAGCCGTTATGCTGAGCAAAAAAATATTTGAAGGAGTCCTCATAGATAAATCCTTTATAATGGCCATTCCCAAGTATTTCATGCTATATTCCTTTAAATCTTTCTGTTTTCTTTTATATTTGGGGGCCATAAGCATTAGAATTTTTTGGTCGACCTTAGGAATGTACTGTGACACCTCCTTATGAAGTTGGGCTATTTTGGCCTTTTTCAGCTCCTCAATATGTCCCTGCCATTGAAAGATGGCCATACAAACTGCAATGATAAAGATGAATGCCGCAAAGATGCCCCGGTTGATATGACGAATGCTTGCCAATTTTTCTTTATCTTTATAGGTGAAGATGAGGTTGGGAGTATGAGGGTTGTCCGACACGGCTATGCCAACGGCAGGGGCGAAGGAAATCCTCTCAGAAACTGAATTGGAGCTGGATATACCATCTAAAAAAGGATTTCCGGGGGCCAAAGGGTCAATGATGTCCCCTGCAAGCCCCAGTTGATCGCCTATATAGTCGATTAAGGGCTTGTAAGTATTAATTCCACCGGATATAAAAATTTTATCGATCCTCTCGTTTTCCAAGGTTATAATATAATGTTCAAATGTTCTCTCTATCTGTCTTATTAACCTCTCTACGGCGGGAATAATCATCTCGAATATTTCCTCTTCTTTGAGCTGAAAGCCGGCATCTTCTTCGGTTAGGGGAGGAGAATCAGGGCTGAGGCTTAGAAGTATCTTTCTGGCCTCGTCAATATTCACAGGGCGCTCTTTCTCAAAACTCTTGGGGGTGGAGGTGTTTTCCCCCTCGAGCATCTCTATTTCTTTGGGGAACTCTCCTTTTTTCCCTTCGTTAAAGCCTTCAATAAAGGATTCAATTATACTATTCATTCCAGTCTTGATACCACGCGTGAAAGCAAGATTTCCAGAAGAGAAGATATCAATTCGCGACCGCTCCTTGCCTATATAGAGATTAGCAATGGTTTCTTCAGCGGTTGGGATCCATTTGGTTCTAAACAGGTTCTGGTAAGCAAACTGAGCTATAGATAGGCCGGTCAAATTGAAGCCTGTTTTGGAAAATAAATTTTTTACCTTTTCCACTTCTTCTTTAGGAGCGGCATAGACCATGACTGCTATCTTAGGGATGCCTTTTTCCATTGCATCCCCCTGAACCTCAAAATCAAGGATAGTGTCACTTTCTTTAAAGGAAGTTTCCTTCTTTAAGGTCCAATAAACTGCATTTGCAATCTTCTTTTTAGCTACCTTTGGTATTCGGAAATGATGTACCTCAACGTGGGCCGAAGAAATGAGTGTCCAGAGCTTGATCCTTTTTGAAGGACCGCAAAACTTGGTTAGTGTAGATTTTAAAAAATCGGGAAACTCTGAACCCTCTTTGATGATCTGGGGTTCAAAAGGCACTTTCATATAGTCCAGCAATTTCCATCGTTGGTCGGAATATTGTTTAACCTTTACCATCTTCAAATCGTAGTAGCCGATATCAATCCCTACTGTAATCGGTCTTTTGAAGGGGATGATTTTTCCAGGAATGGATTTTCGCACTTTTGTTGATTGAGGGGGATCTAGTGTGCTCGAGGTTTTATCTGCCACGGTGTGATTGCTGCGAATCAGATCGAGTAACTTTTCAGTGGAGGAGATTTCATCATGTTTTGCCAAAATAACTCTCCCTAAGTAAATGGGATTTTCTGAGCCAAATCAGCTCAATTGTTGTGATGAAATTCCTGATTTTTAAACGTGATATAGTCCATCATTTCAAGGTAAATGGTTTTTAATGGATCTAATTTTTTCATAATTATTTACAATATATTACTATAAGATAAGATATAGTTTTGTCAAGGAAAAAATACTGTATATTGAAAAAATGAAGTAGTCATACACTATATCTAGTATTAATATTCTAATAGAGTTTCCAGAAATCATTCATCGGGCTCGTCGGGAACAAAAATGGGAAAGTATTTAACTTTACCTATGTTGTGTAGAAAATTAAGAAACAAATATCCCGGGTTTCGAAAGAGTTCTTAGATTAGAGTTGAAACATCACTGTATATAAGATCAAAAGCATCTAAAAAGAAGCTCGGGAGATATTGAGTGAGGAAACCATCTAAAAAAATGGACCTTGCCTTCCTAATTTTTGAAAATTGGCTGAGGGAGAGAAAAACCGTGGTCACAATTGAGATGATACTACCGACAATAAGGATAAATATCTACAGCCAGTTTAATGGAGGTAAAGCCTGAAGAAGAGATATACTATTTTTAAGCCTCATGATTTAATTTTCTGAGAGGGTAAAGTTTAATGTTTAAATGCCCTTTGGCCGGTAAATACCATGGTTACCTGAGGATTGGCCTCGTTACAGGCCTCAATTGATTCAAAATCCCTTAACGATCCCCCTGGATGAACAATGGCCCTTATTCCCTCCTTTATGGCTACATCTACT
>DATKWM010000125.1:0-17065 GCA_035529575.1 Desulfatiglandales bacterium | reverse complement strand
GTTGGAGAGTGTACTATAAAGATACACTCATAGCCCAAACAGATCCAACTCCTTTAAAAGAACCGATCAGGGCCAAGCCCAGGAGAAAATCCAGGGCACGGGCAGCTTCTGAAGAGCAATGGATTTATATGGCTTCAGCAGCTTAGAGGGGACATATTGACTAAGCTTAAACATTCCCATTTTTTAGTCTTGACACCATGAGGTGTGAACACCTATCATGCTTGCTCCTAAATGAATCAAGCGGAGGAGGGAAAGATGCAATATGATGAACAATTAACCTGTTCGATAAAGAAACTAGCTGAGGATCGTGATGTCGATTTAGTGGGAGTTGCTTCAATAGACCGATTTGAGGGAGCTCCAAGTGGATTTCATCCGAAAGATCTATTAAGGACGACCCAGTCTGTTATTGTCATAGCAAGAAAGTTCCTTAATGGGATTCTAGATGAGCTTTCCCCAGAAAGCCAGAGGCTCAGTTATAAGCATCATATGTATGCTCATCTAAATACGTTAAACACACTTACAGCTTTTGAATTGGGAAGATTTTTAGAGAAGCAAGGAAACCGAGCATTTGTAGTCCAACCAACTACGCCATATCATGCTCATGAATTCCGTGGAGTTATGTCTCACCGGCATGCAGCAGTGAAAGCCGGTTTAGGTGTTTTTGGAAAGAATAACTTGATTTTGACAAAAGAATTTGGTCCGAGACAAAGATTTTGTACCATTTTGACAGACGCAAAATTACTTCCAGATCCAATGATAGAGGAAGAACTATGCAAAGAGGAGTGCTTTGAATGTAGAAAAATTTGCCCGGTGCAGGCTTGGGATCCGGAGTCAGGAAAATTTAGTAAACCAGGTTGTGCCCACTATCAAAAATGGAATAGATTTGATCAGGAATGTAAAGAACCCTGCGGTTTGTGTATTCAAGTGTGCCCTCTTGGGAAAGAGGATAAGAATTAAAAGAGGAAAGAATTGGAAGGGACTAAATGGAAAAACTCACAAAAGAAGTGAAGCAATTTGTTCTTGATCAAGGAATGGACCTTGTTGGTATAGCTTCTGCCGACCGGCTAAATGAACTTACTCCAGAGGGATATAATCGCCCCAAGGATATTTTAGCCGAATGCAAAAGTACAATAGTAATAGGATTGCGATGGCCTGATCCTTTGGTCGATGGACTGCCGGAAATTCGAGCTATGTATAGTCGGATGATGATCATGATGAATAATCAGCTTGATCAAACTCTGCTTCACATTGCGCGCTTTCTTACAAAGAAAGGATTCTTGGCAATGCCTGTTCATGCCTCAGATCCATACGACTTGAGTGAACTAAAAGGAGTCCTTTCTCATAAACATGCAGCGGTGCAGGCAGGGTTGGGAGAATTTGGTTTGAGCAATCTTTTGTTGACTCCTCAGTTTGGGCCAAGACAACGATTTGCGCAGGTTCTAACAGATGCAAAACTAAAACCAGACAAGCCTTTAGACTTGTTTCTTTGCCAAAAAACAATTTCTGAATGTAATTTTGCGTGTATACGTATCTGTCCGAGGAAGTGTATACCCAATGGTTACAAAAAAGACCGCGCGATAATGAAAACTGCAATTTGGAAAGGAGTAAACATAGACAAACAAGGTTGTTCTTACTATCAAGATAGAGGACTCCCACATATGGGACGAAATGGTTATTCGTTTCGGTGTGGTTTGTGCATAACTGCTTGTCCAGTTGGATCAGAAACTAGCAAGCGCAAAACAATAGCTCAGGGCATCAGGCCTGTCAAGATTGTCCCTTAAAAGGAAGAATAATTTCTTACTATCCATAATATAAATTAGTAACAGGATATGGGTCAGGATAGAAAGCCTCTTCAAGGTTCCATAGATATCCACGTGCATGGGAGTCCCTCCCTTTTCCCGCGTCTTTTAAATAATGCCCAATGCGCCACCCAGGCCAAAGAAGCGGGAATGAAGGGGATATAATCCTTGCCACCGGACATCTCTCCATTAAAGAAATAGCTCCACTGGTAAAGGAGGCCCGGGATGAAGGTGTGAAAAGGATCTTGATCAATCATCCGGAATATATTGTGAATGGATCCGTTTGAGCCCTTTTATTGTGCTCCTGGTAGCTTTCATCTCTTCTCCCCTCCCCCTCCTGATGCCTTACCTTTTCATAGTTCGCCCTAACTCTGGCTGGCCGGTAGTAAAAGTGATACCAATCGCATTTTCAAAAGGATTTAAATAGAGACCTACAGTATATGAAAGAGGGCAAGATATTAAAGTGGTGGATACCAGAAAGATTTATCTTTGTAGATGAAATACCTCGAACAAGCGTTGGCAAATTCGATAAAAAGGCGATACGATCAACGTATGGGGATGTATTGGAGGGAAAAGAGTAGGAAAAGATTTATCTTCCTTGAAATGCATTTACCAGGTCTTTCCTTGACAATTGTAGTCCCAACACGCCCTTCCACTCCTCTTTCCAAATAAGCTTCTGTGTAAGAAACACTGTTACAAAAAGTGCTGTGCCTATGAAATCAGTGTAGAGAGAAGGAAGGAGGAGCAGAAATGTAGCAGTACCCATAAAAATCCACTCAATTAAATTGGTGCGGTGAAAGAGATAGGCCTCCAAAAAAGAGGTAAAGGCGATAAGCCCAAGGGTGGAAAAAACTATGGTCCTGACAACCTCCCAAAAAGGGCCATCCAAGAGAAGTGGCTGATAGGCCATGATGATAGGGATTATATAGAGGCCCTTTGCAATCTTCCACGAAGAAAAGGCACATCTCATGGGATTTGCCCCTGCAATACCTGCAGCTGCAAAAGATGCTAAGGCCACGGGTGGTGTTACATTGGCATCCTGACTATACCAGAAGACTATCATATGGGCAGTTATCAGTGCTACACCCATTTCGATCAGGGCTGGCCCGGCTAAGATAACAAGAACAATATACGATGCAGTAACCGGCAATCCCATTCCCAGCACAAGAGAGGCAAGGCCGATAAGCACGATAGCAATCAGAGGGACACCGCCAGAGATTGAGACCACCATACTCGAAAACTTCAGCCCCATACCAGTCAGGCTGACCATGCCGACTATGATACCGGCCGCAGCACAGGCTACGGATACAATGATAGCATTCCTTCCTCCCAATGCCAGGGCATCTATGACATCTCGCAGGCTCAATCTTGACCGTTTCCGAATCATGGCTGTTAAAAAGGTGGCCACTACAGCAACAAAACCTGCCATCATCGGGCTAAAATTTCTAACAAGAACATAGATCAATATCCCCAGAGGAATAAGAAAATGGAGACCGTTTTTTATTGTCTCACCAATCCGGGGAAGTTGATCGCCTGGGAGCCCAAGGAAGCCCATCTTCTTTGCCTCAAAATGGACAAAAAACAGCACAGTAACGTAATACATGATAGCAGGGATAAGGGCCACCTTAATGATATATAGATACGATGTATTGGTGAATTCTGCCATGAGAAAGGCGCCAGCCCCCATAATCGGAGGCATGAGCTGGCCACCTGTAGATGCGGCTGCCTCAACCGCACCTGCGATATGAGGCTTATATCCCAGCTTCTTCATCATAGGGATGGTAAAAGAGCCGGTAGTAACCACATTTCCAATAGCGCTACCGGAAACAGATCCCATAAATCCACTTGCCAGGACCGCTGTCTTGGCTGGGCCGCCGGTCATACGCCCTGTCAGGGCATAAGCCAGATTTATGAAAAAGTCCCCGCCGCCTGTTTTCTGCAAAAAAGACCCAAAGAGTATAAAGATAAAGACAAATGTAGCTGCAACGCCTAAGGGGAGTCCATAAATGCCTTCTGTGGTAAGATATAAAAGTGTGAAAATGCGCTCCAGGCTATAACCTTTATGCGAAAAAAACTCCGGCATATAGGGGCCAAAGTAGGCATATACAATAAAGGTTAAACAAATAATAACCATGACCAAGCCAATTGTTCGGCGACAGGCCTCTATTACCAAAAAGGTGGCCACCAACCCAAGAATAACATCTATTGTTGTCCAATCACCCTGACGTTCAATAATCTCCCCATAATTAAACACGATATAACCACCAACAAGAAAGACCAGTATAATTAAAAACAGATCAACATAGAAATATATATCCTGTTTTTGCCTGGATGCCTTTTTTGTTGCAGGGAATAAAAGAAAGGCAAGGGTCAAGATAAGAGATATATGGATGCACCTCTGATATATCGCTGAGAAGGGTTGGATTCCGGCAGAATAAAGCTGAAAAAGAGAGAGTATAACCGCTACTGTAGTAAATGCAAAGGCAAAAAAACCAACCAGATTCCTGTTTTTACTCGGTTTAATTGTTATTTTCGATTTTTTTTCTTGATCCTGCATGTTTTATTTTTCCACCTGCTTTATATAGAGGCGAACCCTCATTTCTGGAATCATCCTGCTTAAATGTATCTCTCCTTCCCTGATGAGAATGGTATGATCAACTGATGGTGCACCTATCCTAAGATAAAATTCCCCGAGTGCAATGTCCATATCCTTAATAAATATCCATCCATTTTGTTCGACTATTCTCCCCCGCCCTGGCCAGTGCCCCATTCCTGCTCCGAACATCTTGAAATAGGTCTCTTTAATAATGATCCCCTTTTTTTCATCTGCATAAAAAACCTCATATACCGGAGATATATCAACAGAGTGGATATATCTTATGATGAAAAGTTCTCCAGGTTCTATTGGTATAGAGATCAGCTCTTTGCCATCCCCTTTTTCAATTATTAATGAAAGGGTGTAATTGGCTTTTGCTGCAACTGGCGAAAAAAGAAGATAACATATAAAGATAATGGGCAATACTGTCTTTCGGCACCTTGGCATATGGTTTCCGCTTTGCACAAACTCAGAGGCCGTCATAAAAATCTGACGACCTCCTATTAAGATAATTATCTCGTTATTTTTTTGGTAACAATCGGTTAGGAATTGTCAATCCCACCTCCTTGTAATATTTGATTGCACCTGGATGAAGAGGGATAACTGAATGTTTAACAGCATTCTGAGGCGTAGTGTATTTTGCAAAGGGATGTATCATTTTCAGGTAGTCTGTATGTCCAAAAACTCCTTTCACAAGTTTATAGACCAATTCTTCATCCAGAGAGGCTGTACATGCTACTGTATTCCACACTGATGGATTAGCAACGGGCTTGTCCTGTCCTTTATATGTGCCTGCCGGCATCTCAAAAGGAGAATAAAAGGGAAATTTTTTGCAAATTTTATCTATGTCCTCCTTTGAAAATGGTATAACATAGATATCCCGTGTCATGGACAGGTCCATTATAGAAGAGGTCGGAGCTGCCACATCCCAGATGCCCACATCAATTGTTCCATCTTTAAGGGCATTTGCATTTTCCGTAAATGAAAGCCGAAATACCTTAAAACTGGAATACGGTATCCCCAGGGCCTCTTGTAAGACCAGGTTAGTTTTAAACTCTGTTCCGCTTCCAGGTGCACCCACAGAAACTTTATGCCCCTTTATATCATAGATAGTCTCGATTCCTTTTCCTTTTAGCGCAACCACATGGTAGTGGTGAGGATACATCTGAAACATTGCCAGGATTTTTTGGGGTTTTCCTTCAAACTTTCCGATCCCATTATAGCCCTGATACACGACATCATTCATAGCCTCAGCAATAACGGTTTCACCCCTATGGGCCAGCTTTACATTCTCCACAGAGGCACCCGTTACCTCTGCAACCGCTTTGACACCTTTTACGTATCTGGTAAAAATCTCTGCCAGGCCTCCACCATAAGGGTAGTACACCCCTCCCGTGCCACCTGTGCTAATTGAGATATATCTCGTTTTGGCCTGAGCTGATGTTCCAACCAGTATAAAGGCGAAGAAAGAGATCAAAATTAGTAAAATAATCGTTTTGGTATTTTTCATGTTATACCTCCTTTTACTTTATAGTTATTAACCAATTGATATGGTTTTAACAATAACTTCCAGTTTTTTTGGCAATTGGGTCGCTTTTATTACAGGATAAGTAACTACCTTTTCCTCGCCTGCTTTTAGAACCGGAGGCTTCCCCTTCGCTGGGACCAAACCACCTACAGCCTTTCCTTCTTCAAGGAGAAAAATCTGAACCCTGAAGCGCTGTGCTTTGTCTGAAATGTTCTTTACACCCACCTTAAATATAACTGCCGGTTCTTTCTTAAATTCTGCCACAGTGCATGAAAATGAAGTAATATCAGCCTGGGGAACCACATTCCATGTAATATCTGCTGGACAGGCTACTTTACCCTTAGGAACATATTTTGTTCCTGCACACCCTGTTGCTATCAAAAGAGCCAATGCCCCAAATAAAAGAATTACAATCCTGCTTTTCTTTCTCATTTGATTTCTCCTTTCTGCTATATTTTACGGTTATTAATTAATAAAAACTCACCTCCTTCACCTTAAAGCTCGTAAAATAAAACCATTAATACGGTATAAAAAAATATTGATAACTTTCGAAGAATAGTACGCTTTTGTCAAGGTATTTTTGTTTTATGGTGAGCGAGATAGGTTATGCATTGACCGCTCTCAGGGAGGACGGGCATGTCACCAAATACAAGATCATCGCTTTTATCACCAGCGCCTCGTTAGCCGGGTTGGTCGGGGCATTCGCATGGTCCCTGAAATTGACCTACATTTTCCCTGATGAGGTATTTGAAATACTTTATACCATTGAATGCATTGTCATTGTCCTGTTAGGCAAGGCAGGTACCCTTTTAGGGCCTGTTGTGGGAGGCCTTGTCTACGCTCCACATATTTGCTTACCATTATCCTGCCTGGATTTCAACTACTTATATTCGCACCGATTATTATTATCATAGTGGCATTCCCTGAAGGAGTTATCGGCAAAAAACCCTTTTTAATGTTATTAGTGGGGTTTACTTTCCAGAAGGAGGAACGGTAATTTTTGATGGGAAGGATATTACTCGTCTGCCGACCCTGGTGCAGCAGATTATGTCTACACCATGCATGAAGGCATGATCAAAGCAGAAGGAAACCCCGAAAGAGATAAAGAGTTCTTCTGACATTAGAGAGGCCTATCTCGGAATTTAGCTTTGACGTGAATTGTTCCACTATTTTGCCGTTAACTTCTGATATGCTTCCTGAATATCCTTAAACTTCTTCTCCGCTAATTCCTTGAACTCCTCTCCCAAATGATCAACCTTGTCAGGATGATATTTGTTAGCCAATTTTCTGTAGGCATTTTTAATTTCACCCGCTGAGGCATGTCTACTCACTCCTAAGATATCATACGGGTCACGGCTTGAAAATTGTGCCCCCGTTTGGCCCGTTTGTTTATTCTCTTGATATGCTTCACCGCGGGCGCTTTCCCGTTTTCGATAATACTCTTGCTCAAATTGAGACTTCATTTTGGCTGGCCGGTAAATAAAATACCAGTACAGCAGTCCCACGGTGATGGCATCCTCAAACCACCCGATAGGCCCTACAAAAAATTCAGGTAAAAGATCAAAGGGGCTCAAGACATAAAGTATCAAAAGTAAATAAATCCAGATTCGCATTTCCTAAAACAATTTCTTAGAGGCCAATCTTTGTCCCTACACTGTTAAGCGAAAAGGATGAAGGGAATTCCTCTGAGAATCTCTTAATGGCCTCCCATCCTGTACAATGCATCGGGATAATAACTGTGGGATTAATTTTCTTAAACTCGATAATCGTCTTCACTATTATAGGCTCAAAAATGGGGCCTGACAGATGAAAACCACCCAAAACAGCATGAATTTTATCAATGCCTGTTATTTTTTTGGCATAAAAAACAATATTGATAATACCGGCATGACCACATCCAGAGATTATCGCTAAACCCTTATCTTTTATCTTTATTACAATGGATTGATCATCAAGTATCATGTCTGGTTCTATCTTTCCATTCCTTTCCATAGAGGCATTAGGTAGTCCTTTTTCAAACTCTGTTACCCTTTCAACTTCTCCTGTTATTGCTATCATGTTATCTGTCAGCAAAGATGGGGATTTCTTTTCAACTATTTTAAGGCCAGTATTTTCTATATCCTCTCTTATGAGGGTTTGAGGAAACATAAGTTTTCTTCCATCATCGAGTCCAAAGAAACGGGGAGAAATAAAGGCATCAGGATGAAGTATCAAAGGAATAGATTTTTCCAGACTCTTCGCTATAGGGTGAAGTGCACCAGTATGATCCATATGACCATGGCTGAGGACAATGGCCTCTATTTGTCGTGGATCCACTCCCAAGATCTCCATGTTATGGGGTACACCAATCTTAGTATATCCACAATCAAAGAGAATACAGTGAGATTTCTCATCTTTTTTTACTGTGATCATGAGAGAGAGACCATGTTCGGCCAAGAGAGCATCAGCGGGTATAGTTCCTGTTACTGCGAGTGGAGGTCGCGTAACCCCAGGGGAATTTCTCAGAAGAACATCAACATAGTTATCCATAAAGGTAGTTACCTCAACGCTGTCAACCTCTTTCAATTCATTTGCTACGTCAGTTGCCATTTTTTTCCTTGCGTAAAATTGAAAATCCCTATTCCAGGCTTCAGTTTTTTTGATCTGCCAATAATAATATTTAGAATTGTTCTCGATTATACTACAAAAAGTACTTGTATCACAACTTTTCTGTGCTCATTTAGTAATTCTAAGTTTGGCATGTCTTCCTATCAATTCTCCTCCCAAGAAAATGGATTTTCTTTGCTAAAATCAGGAACTAAATGTTCTTTGGAAGCAAATGCGTGTGTTTGCATGTAGAAATTTTCAAAGCCCAATTCCTCTGCCTTGGCCAGAACCCCATCATATTCATCTTTTGAAATTTTCCTATTTATTTCATCTGGAACCTTATTGCATGGGTAAAACTGGCTCATCAGACTTAAATAAACTTTGGTAGAAATATTAGCTGCAATCCATTCCAATATTGTGCATGATTCTTCCATATTTCCCGGTAAAATCAAATGCCTTATAATCAGACCTCTCTTTGCATTTCCCTCATTATCAATTTCAAGGTTTCCTGCCTGTCTGTACATTTCTTTTATTGCCATGATAGCCTTATCGGGATAATCCGGGGCATTAGAAAATCTACGTGCTGAATCGTTCCTGAGATATTTAAAATCAGGCATATAAATATCAATAATCCCATCAAGATTTAAAATCGTTTCATATGAATCATACGCACTTGTATTGTAAACAATGGGGATATTTAGTCCAAGAGCAAAAGCCCTTTTCAATGCCTCAAGAATAGGCAGAATAACATGTGCAGGGGTAACTAAATTTATATTTAAAGCCTTTTTTTCTTGCAAAACCAGAAAAATAAAGGCTAACTTATTAGGTGAAATGTAAGTTCCATAGACCTGCCAGCTAATTTGGTAATTCTGGCAATAAATGCATTTCAGATTACAACCGGCAAAAAATACCGCCCCTGATCCAGAAAGCGAAGACTTTGTTTGTAGATTCTTTTTGTAATCATAATAGCCGCTCAGGCATGGTTCTTCGCCGAAATGAAGACAATAGTGAGCCACAAGCGCACGATTACCTACTCCGCAGAAACCGATTTCGCCTTTATCTCTATTGACATGGCACATTCTCGGGCATAAATGGCAATCAGATCTGTTGTCAGAAAGCGCGTCTATGGCATTTTTAATGAGGCGTATTTTTTGATACCTTTTTTGCATTGACAGAAATAAAGTGATTTTGTAATGTCACGTGAAATTAGCAAAAAGTTGCTCGTTTCCAAGGCTTTACAATAAAAAGCTTTCAATCTCAAAGAAAATTTCAAAAAAACTTTATACTTCGCCCTCCAAGGACAAAAAATGAAAATCAAATTTTGGGGAACTAGAGGATCTACACCAGTACCAGGAAAAGATACCATTATCTACGGAGGAAATACAACCTGCCTGGAGATGGATCTTATGAGTGGAAAAAAGATAATAATAGATGCTGGTACAGGAATTCGGTCTCTTGGCAATGAATTGGAATCTTACAAAGAAAATATAGATATATATCTTCTTATTACCCATATCCACTGGGATCATATTTTTGGTTTCCCTTTTTTTTCGCCAATATATCAATCCTCAACCAAAATCCAAGTTGATGGATACAATTTATGCATGAAAGGTCTTAGATACAGTTTTGACAATAAAATGGGAGATGGCTTTTGGCCAATCAGGTTTGAGGAACTCAACGTAGACATACAATTTATTGACAAATTGAAGAATGGCTACCTTGAAATTGATGGCGCTATCATCGATACTGTTCCCTTACGTCACCCCCAAGGAGGATTAGGGTTTCGGTTTCGTGAAGGGGGGAAAACCCTTGTGTTTTTGACTGATAATGAGCTTGATGTTGCTGAAAAATCATTCAGTGATTATATCACCTTTTGTAAAGAAGCAGATATCCTTATCCATGATAGCCATTACACACCTGAGGAGATAACGAAACATAGGGGGTGGGGTCATTCAGATTATCAATCAGCAATTGATCTTGCTCTGAAGGCTAATGTGAAAAAACTTGTCCTTTTTCACCATGCGCCAGAAAGAAAAGATAGCGATATGATTAAATTAACGATTCTCTGTCAGGACTTAATTAAGGAAAAAAATGTAGATTTGGAGATAGAGACAGCTAAAGAAAATTCTGTGCTTGTGCTTTAAAAAATAGTCACGTGTATTTGTTGGGTTTATTTCAGTCCCTTTTTATTTCAGACATTATACTTGATAGACCGGATAGCAATTCCAAGATCCTCTCTGCCTTATCTGGATCTATTGCTCCTACACCGCAGGCAGGTGTAATAATTGATCTTTCAGCCGCGGTATTTCTATCGATGCCCCACTCATAAAATTTATTAAGTCCTTTTTCTAACTGCATTTTCAAACCATCAAGTGTTTCCTCACCAGTAAAGGAAGTGGTAGGAACTACTCCCCATGCAACTGTACCACCATTTTCAAGAAATTTTATGATTTCCCTTCTGTATAGCAAAAAATAATCCATATAATCAAATGCATCGAAATTTACGATATCAACACCTGTTTCAATTATCATTGACCAATCGGTATTTCCACAGCAGTGGATACCAACTAATACATTACTTCGTGATCTTAGATACTCTATAACCTCTCTTAAAAGTCTAATGACCTCTACTCTTTGGATAGGCGTAAAGGCTGAACCAAAACCAGAGAGGTATGGCTCATCTATAAATATTATAGCCATCTTATCCGCTAAAGACATCTTATTAACAATCCATAGTGCCTTAATTGCTAAGCCCTTTACTATCGTGTCCATAATTTCGTTATTATAAAGAACAGATTTCCCTTTTGCATCTATCAGGCTTCCCGCAAAAGTAATGGGACCTACTATCTGCCCCTTAATAAAAGGCCCATAACTCTGGGGGTTTTTTTCAATCAATTCTAAAAGCTTATACAGACCAGCTGCATATTCATGGCTGATAGCAAAATAATCTGTATCCTCGGCCATAAAATGTTCATAAAAAGAGATGAGTTCATTATTCTGTGTATCTGTAGTGCTGATGAACAGTGAGTTTTTCTTCAGATCCATTTCAATTCGTGGAAAACTTTGACTTGCCTGAATGGTCATATCTTCAAAATGGCTCCGCTTAACGAACTGAGGCCAAAAAGGTATGTCCGGAAAAAATTTAAGGATGTGCTGGCAGGTTGTATCTACATCCAAGAAAGGTACGCTACCTACACCTGTAGCCATAAAATTGAAGGCAAAGCTTTTTTTCAATTCACTCCCTGCCCTACCCTCTCAATGTATTCTTTTGAGCGTGTGTCTATCCTCACTGTGTCTCCGATATTGACGAAAAGTGGCACTTGGATAACGCCTCCTGATACAAGGGTGGCTGGTTTACCACCTCCTGTTACTGTATTTCCCTTAATTCCTGGCTCAGTTTGTGCAACCTCTAAATCAACAAAGTTGGGGAGCTCAACATCCATTATCCTATCGTTATATATAAGCACATTGACATTTGTGTTTTCTTTTAAAAAAAGTCTATTATCTTTTAACTGTTCAGCTGATAAAAAAATCTGTTCAAAGTTTTCGGTATCCATAAAACAAAACTCACCTTTGTTCTGGTAGAGGTATTGCATTTCCTTTTCCTGTATATTTGGGGGAGTAACCTTTTCTCCAGCTCTAAATGTTTTTTCCAAAACTTGTCTGGTGATCATATTCTTTAGCTTTGTCCTCACAAATGCACCACCTTTGCCTGGTTTTACATGCAAAAACTCTATCACGGTAAATGGTTTCCCATCCAATTCTATCTTTAATCCTGTTCTAAAATCTGCTGTTGAGTACATTGATGTCTTGTTTCCTTTTTTGCGGTCAATTGGTTAAGTCGTTAAGTAGCTGAGTAGTAATACGAAAATTACTCAATCATTACATAAAAAAATGTGGTGTAATAATAGGTTTAGGCTTGGCTTGAAATACTTATAACCTTTCTCTTCTCTATATTAGTAAGCCACCTTCCTAAGATTCCTATTATTGTTAATTTTTTTTCTTTTAGCATCGCCTCGTGAGATCTCTCAGGTTCTTTAGTTTTCATTATTGCCTTCAATTCTTCGAGCCTATTTTTATATTTTTCATCATCAGGAAAATCCTTAACGACCTGTGTGTATATTTTGATTGCCTCCTCTAATTGACCCTGTTTATAATAAATTTCTGCTAATGTTGAGGTTGGAAGAATTGATACTTCTTCTTTTGGCGGAGCACTCAATTCAGATAAAAGTCGAGCTGCATCCTGATCATTGCTATGGTGCGCTAAATAGAGCTTTAAGGAATTTATTGCCTCTTCAACCATATTCTCTTCCTTAAAAAGCTCAGCATGAAGTTTAAAAATAACAGTTAACTCATTAATTTCCTTGGATATTTTTTCTAATTCTACCTTTGCAAGTTCAATAGATTTCTGTTCAAAATATGTTTCTGCTAAAATCTTTCTTATGCTAATATCATCAGGAAAAGATTCCAATGCCTTAAGGCAAGCTTGTATTACTTTTTCAGGTTTCCCTTCCTTCTTTAAGATTTCAAGAAGGATAATTCTTGCCTTTGGTGTTGCTATTTTGTCTACAATTTCATCATAGATCCCATTTAATGTGGTCATTGCTCGCCCCTTTTTTATATATGCTCCTACTTTTTTTTCTTATTTCCTTTTTTATCATTTTTTAATTCCTTTTTAAAGTGGTATATGATTTCATTTTCTTTTATCATTCCCAATTGCTCTCGAGCCACTGATTCGAAATATTTATTGTCTTCCTTGAGTCGTCTGATTTCATCAGCAAGCAACCTGTTTTTTTCTTTAAGATCCTTTAAAATAGCTAAACATCTCTCTTTTTCTTTTTGCATTTTATACAGGTCTATTAATCCATGCCGTCCAAAACTTAGCCAGGTTAACGAAATGGCGGCAACAAAAGAAAAAATTACAATATAGGTAAACAAATTTTTTTTAAAAAACGCCAAATTTACAACACCCTCTCTTCCCTCCACTGGGCAGCTATTACAATGGAGTTAATTCCTGCTTTCTTGGCTAAATCCATTATCCTGACAACATGGCCATGTGTAACATCTCGATCGGCATTCAGAATAAGATCGATCTTTTTCTCTTTAGTGAGCTCTTTAAGTCTAAGATAAAGGTCTTTTAAAGTTACTTTTTTCTTTTGCAGGTAACAATTTCCTGTTTTATCTAACGATACTGTCATAGTATCTACTGATTGATCTGATCCTCTTTCTGAAATATCAGGCAATTTAATATCAATTCCTGATATAATGTCAAAATGAGAAGTCAGCATAAAAAATATAAGGAGCAAAAACACAATATCAATTAAAGGAGCAATACTTACACCAAGACTAATTTCTTCTCTCTTTGGCTGACTAAACCGCATTATCTTTGGTACTCTCCATAGTGTCCACAAGCCTAATAGAGCTTTCCTCCATTTCAAAGATAAGGATCTGGGCTTTATCTAAAATAAAACGATAGGCAACCAATGTGGGTATAGCCACCAGAAGGCCTGCAGCTGTTGTAATTAAAGCCTCAGCAATGCCTCCTGCAAGAGGTGCAGGGCCACCAACCCCATAGACAGAGATAGCATTAAAGGTTTTTATCATACCAGAAACTGTACCAAGTAAACCAAGTAATGGAGAGAGATTCGCAATAGTTAATAGGACTCCTATATTTCTCTCTAATATAACACCCTCTCTCCTTCCCTTCTCTTCAATGGCCTCTTTAACCAGCCACATCCCTCTTCCTGTGTTCTTAAGGCCCGCGAGAAAGGTTCGAGCAATTGAAGAGCTATTTCCTTTGCAAAGAAAGATTGCATCTGCAATCTTATTGCGCTTCACGAGGTCTTCTACCTTAATGATAAAATCCTTTGGTATAATCAGTTTTCTTCTCAATACCCACAATCTCTCCATAAAGATAGCAAGGGCAACAACAGAACAAAACACTATTGGATACATGAATGGACCACCTTTAATAACTAGATCAATCAATCTTTTCCTCCCAGTATATATGCTTCCAAAGTGATGAAATAATGCTCATATAAAAATTATTAGTAAAATACCTTTTAAAAACCTTAAAGTCAAGAACACCCTGCCCTATGATAAAAAACGCTTGACAAGTAACGTAGCATTATTATATTAAAAATTAGATTATCAAAACTTAGTTCAAAATCTCTAACAAAATTATTATGATATAATAGTATGAGTAATATCTCCGATAACCCCATTACACCAACCATGGAAGATTATTTAGAGGCTATATTTAATCTTTTCAAAGAAAAAAGAGCTATACGTGTGAGGGATATTGCAAGTAAGCTTGATGTTAAAATGCCCACAGTAACTAACATGCTCAAAACTCTCAGTGAGAGAGGGCTTATTGACTATGAAAAATATGAATACCTTGAGCTCACAGAAAAAGGTAGTAATGTTGGGCAAGAAATAGATCACAGACATCAAATCCTCAGGAGCTTTTTAACGAATATACTAAAGATAGATTATGCCGAGGCAGATGAAGATGCCTGCAAGATGGAACATGCTGTAAGCACCGCTACACTTGAGGCATTTGCAGACTTTATGGAATTTATAGAGAATTGTCCCAGGGGCGGAGCAAGTTGGCTTGACTATTTCAATGAATACAGGGAGCATGAACAACCAAAAGGTAAATGCCTGGAGCGAATGAAACAGTTTGTGCAAGAATACAACGCAAAGATAAAGGAAATGGAAAAGATAAAGATAGAGGGAGAAAGATGATTCCACTGACTACTGTGAGTCCAGGTCGAGAGGTTACTCTTATAGACATACAGGGAGGAAGAGGCCTCAGATCAAAGCTTTACAGTATGGGCCTTATTCCAGGAGTAAAGCTTAAAATAGTGGGTAATGGAGGAGGACCCATTATGATTGCAATAAACGATACCAGGCTTGCCCTTGGTTTTGGTATGGCACGAAAGATTATGGTAGAATAGTTTCTTTTCATCGTTTTAATGTGGGAGAGATGAAAGTATCAATACAGCCAGATATGAAAAATGTTTTTCTAAGGTCTAACCGAATGAAATTTTTCTTCTGGAAGCTCCAGGCAGGTTAAATAATTTCCAAAAACTGCTCCAGTATCTATACCTATCTTGTTTTTCATCACCAAAGGGCTGTTAAATGGGGTATGCCCAAATATAACCACTTTGCCAAAATCGTAATCAGAATAGATAAATTCCTCTCTAATCCAAATCATATCATTTAAGCTTTGATCCTCTATTCCTATATTGGGGTGAAAGCCAGCATGGACAATATAGTAATGCTCGAGCTCTATTATGGTTAAAAGTGAAGAAAAAAAGTCAAGATGAAAAGGGGGAATAAGAGGGTCATCCTGACTTCGCCTCATTTCCTCATAGCTTCTAAGTGTAGAGAGGCCTCCGTTTAACAGGGAACTTTGGGAATCAACACCTGACAAATAATCAAGAAACATCTGCTCATGGTTTCCGATAAGACATTGAATTAAGGTAGAATCCTCTTTTAATTTTAAAATAAAATCAATAACACCTTTAGAATTTTTTCCTCTGTCGATATAGTCTCCGATAAAAATGAGTCGACCATTCGCAGGGTTCCACTTTATTTTATCAATAAGCCTTTTGAGCATCTCCAAACAACCATGAACGTCCCCGATAATAAATATCTTTTCTTCACTCATAAATAACCTTTTAAAAAAGATAAAGGAATGCTAAAAATTTTTGAGCCATTATATATAAAAGGATTTTAAAAAATAATCAAGTAAGATATTTCGTTGAAACTCTAAACAGGAAACTTGAAATCGAAAGAATGCAATAAATCCTATTGATAATCAAAAAGAAGTAGCAAATTTCGAATTTCAAGTTTTGTAACATTTTAGCTCTTTGAAAACTCCCCCTGGCCTTTATTAAGGCCACATAGGTATCCTTGGTGAGACGCATGAGCATAGGGATGTCTTTTTTTACATCATGCGCTCTAATAGGGGGCCTCAGCGTGCCGCTTCACACCATGTGCACGAGCAACTCGTCATTGTCTTCTAGGAACTTTGTCCGTGTGTCCTTCGACTTTGCTCAGGACCATGAGCTTGTCGAATGGCACTGGTGTGAAGCGGCCTACCGACTCGTCTTTGTGAGGCCTGCCCTGGCGCGAAGCCTATGGAATATTGTGGTATAACTGTGTTATTTCGCGTTTTAGCGTTATCTGCTTATGGCTTTAAAGCCAGGTCTGGGCCAGGGGGATGGTAAAAAAAGACATTCCCATGCTCATTCACCAGGTAATTTCAAAGAGCTAAAATGTTACCAAGTTTTAAATTTCAGATCCATACATTGAAGAGGTAACGCTGTATGAAAAAAATAGTTTTAGTTCTGGCAACCCGTAACAAAGGTAAAAAGAGGGAGTTTGAACTACTGTTTAAGGGGCTTTCTGTAGAGATTAAAGGTGTTTCTGAATTTCAAAAAATTCCTGAATTTGAGGAAGAAGGAAGCACATTTGAAGAAATTGCAATAAATAAGGCAAAATTTGTATCAAAAGCACTTGACCTTCCTGCCATTGCCGATGATTCGG
>DATKWM010000124.1:0-17839 GCA_035529575.1 Desulfatiglandales bacterium | reverse complement strand
TAAGTATACGTATGCTCATCAAAACCTCAACTGCTTTTTTCTTGCCTGATGAAGAGAGGTATCCCATAATTTTGTAAGCGGTAAACACATGATGGTGACATCTTGACTGGTGTTTCAATAATTCATGAATAATGGGCAAGGAGGTGAGGTTTTTTTAAAATGTGGGCATGCTTATCTTAGACAGGAAAAAAATTCCAATATTCACACCCTGCCCTCAGATAAAATTTACCGATCTTAGCTCAAGGCCTGCCCGCCGTTCGTCTGGCGGACTTGCCCGCCGTTCGTCTGGCGGACTTGTCCGCCGTCATTTTTATCCGCCGTATTTCTTGTCTGCCGTTTTTATGGCGGATTGGCGGGGTGTTTTAGGTAAAAGTGGCTGCTGTGAAGAGGAATGCAAATTAGTCATTATTCGTGACGCCGACAAAGCCCTTTATTTCGTATTTCCTGAAACGATTTACTGGTTAACAATTGTAAAAAAAGATTTATCCTGCCTGTCGAAGCGAAGCGTAGATCCCGCCCCTCGGGGTCGAAGATACCGCAGCGCGGTGCCTTGTTGAACCGGGTTCACCCCGTGAAATTTACTCCTGTAACAGCGAAGCGTATTTCACTGGGGGACCCTCCGGGTGTTCAACTGGGGTTAAATTTACTCCTGTAATAGCGAAGTTTACCGCGCCTGTCGAAGCGAAGCGTAGATCCCGTTATCGGGGCCCCGTAGGTATGAAATATCGTACTGGGGTTAAATCCTCAAAGGCAATTTAACTGGGGCTTATTTAACTGGGACTTGATCCCATTTCGCATAAGTTCATTCAGAACCAACGTTATATATTAAGATATCAAAGGGTTACATCCCTCAGGATAGAATAGAAAAAAATTATTATCTATCTACCAAAAAAAGAAACCTCCTGTTAAGTAATAAGTGAACAGAACTAAAAAACTATAAACTTAAACAGGAGGTTTACCATGAAAGAAGTAGACAGTATCAGGATAAAGGAATTCCGTCAATTAAAGAAAGAGGTAAGGGGCTCAAAGGATTACCTCATAGTTGGTATTGATGTAGCCAAGGACAAGCACAATGCATTCTTTGGTACGGCCACAGGAAAGACACTGTTTAAAAGACTGGTCTTTGAAAACACAAGGGAAGGATTTGAAAGACTTCTCATCCAGACAGATACACTCAAGGCCCAACACGCCCTTACAAAGACAGTATTTGGCCTTGAGCCCACAGCCAATTACCATAAGCCACTGGGAGAGTTCTTAATAAAGAGTGGCCATATGGTGGTATTGGTATCTGGTGTGGCAGTAAAAAGAAACAGGGAACTACTAGATGGCCGCTGGGATAAACACGACACCAAGGATTCAGCCAATGTGGCAGATCTTATCAGCCAGGGAAAATGCCTCTTCTATGAATACCCTTCCATGGCCTTGAGGGATCTAAGGAATTTATTATCTCTCAAGAAAAGATTAAAGAAACAAGAGCATGGCCTCAGGGTACGTATCCGAAACCATGTTCTGGCCCAATATTTTCCAGAGATGGATAGCTATTACGGACAATCTGAATCTAATAGTCTGGAAATAGTCAAGTGGTGTCTAAACCCTTCAGTTATTGCCGGCTTAGAATATGAGCAATTCCTTCAGTTGGTTGCACCTCAAAAGAGAGGAATATGGCAACAGAATCGCCTAAAGGCTATCTGGAAGAAGGCAGTCGACTCAATTGGCTGTGATGCAGGCGAAAGCCTGGAATTTGAGGCAAAGGCGATGGTAGAGGCGCTGGAACACATCAGAGAGACAATTCGTGCTACTGATGCCAAAATCAAGGAAATATGTCTTCAGTTTCCTGAATACAGTTATCTCCTCACTATTCCTGGCTTTGGCCCTGATATTTCCTCCAAGGTTCTTGGTGCAATTGGTAATCCTTTTCGCTTCAATAGCGGGAAACAGGTCTTAAAAATGGCAGGCATGGATCTTAGTGCCAATCGTAGTGGAAAAAACTCTGATTCTGCGATACCAGTAATTTCCAAGAAAGGGAAGGCTGATCTCAGATATGCCCTATATCAGGCAGCACTTATTGCCTCTATCCGGGATCGGCACTTTATCGTTTATTACACCAATAAACTTCGTGGCAGAGAAAAGGAAAAGGGGATCAAGACCAAGATGAGAGTGAAATTAGCTGCAAAAATGTTGATTATTGCCTGGACATTGATGAAGAAGAAAGAGGTATTTTATACGCCTCAGGCGTATTGATTGTAAGTATCTAAACAGAGCATAAAAAGTTTTTTCATTTCGGCGAGAGAGCCCGAGCACCAACGTTGAGGCCGTTCAAGGACCTCGGGCGGGACAATACAGGGCCTCTCACTGAACTATGTAATCTGGATAAGGGATGATTGGTGGCTTCCTTAGTGGAGCATGCCGGATAAACGTAACGATTAGATACAGTGTTCTTTTGTAGTGAGAGACTCGCCGAATAAAATGCCCATCAATGGGCTGAGGAGAGGTGCGTTCAAATTAAGCTATATTTTGTATCTTATTGATATTACAATAAATATAGCTTATCCATTTTTTCTCTTGACAGGGGGAATATAGGATGTCCCCCTTTACAAATCTGGCTAAGGAGGGGATTACTCATGGCGTGAATTTGGTAGGAGATACAATGTATGATGCTGTTCTGCTGTTTTCTGAAATTGCCCGCCGGAAATCGACAATCCTTGCGGATCTGGGAATAAAACCAAAGGAATATCTGCTGGCAACAGTGCATCGACCGTATAACACAGATACTCCTGAAAACATGAAGAGTATTCTAGACGCTTTTCTTGGAATTGATGAAACAGTTATATTCCCGGTTCATCCTCGCACTCGGAAAAGGATGACTGAGTTTGGTCTTGACAATCCGCAATCTGAAATCCAAAATCTAAAATTCATAGATCCTGTCGGCTACCTCGACATGCTCATCCTGGAGCAGAATGCGAAAGCCATCCTCACCGACTCCGGCGGCATGCAGAAAGAGGCATACTTTTTCGGAGTGCCCTGCGTCACAATGAGAACAGAGACAGAATGGATTGAGACCGTTGAAGTGCGCTGGAATGTAGTTATCGGGGCAGACCGAGCAAAGATCGTTGAGGCAGTCAAGTCTTTTAAAATGGACAATCCTCGCCCGAAGTTGTATGGAGATGGCAGGGCGGCGGAGAAGATAATACAACACTTAACAACTTAAGAGCTAATCAGCTTACCAGCTAACATAATCCCATGCCCAAACCATCATCCAGCTTTGCTTCTAACGTCCTAAAACTCGTCACCGGCAGTGTATTTGCCCAGGGGCTTGGCGTGATAGTCGCGCCGATCATTGCGAGACTCTTTGCGCCGGAGGCGTTCGGAGTTGCTGCGCTTTTTGCATCCATTACAGGCATTGTCGGTGTTGTGGCCTGCCTGCGGTCTGAGCTTTCCATCATGCTACCGAAGACTGATGAAGAGGCGGCAAATCTCCTTGGACTCAGCCTCTTTTTTGTTCTAATCATCACTGACATAAGCGCACTGATCATCTTTTTTTGCCGGAGATGTTATTGTAAATCTGCTGAATTCACCAGAGCTAAAAAGATATCTTTGGCTGATTCCGGTAGCTGTATTTATCGGCGGTACGTTTTTAGCTCTGAATAACTGGAACTCTCGTACCAAACACTTTGGTAGAGACCTTTGCACAACCTCCCCCCAAAGGTCACCAGAAGTAATCATAGGGGCTATAAAAAAAATGAACAAAAAAGAAAGGGATGCATTTTTGGAAGACCTTCTTGCATCCTCTTCCTCGGAATAAAGGAAGTTCTTATCAGACCAGTTCTTGGGGGCACTTCTTGTTAGAGGAGGATTGTCAAGTGGCAGAGAAATTCAGTTTTAGGAAATTCAAGATGGAAGATTTGGATGATTATAAGCGGCTGTTTTCATTCGTCTATTCAACCGAGATTGACGATGACTTCTTTTGCTGGAAAAATCTCAAGAATCCTAATCGTGATAGCGAAGTTTTAGTATACCTTGTCTTGAATGAAAAAGGCAAGATTGTTGGTGCTAACTCTTTTTTCCCAGCTAAACTGACTTTTCAAAGTAGAGAATTTCTGATAGTTCAATCTGGAGATAGTATGGTTTCGAAAGAATACAGAAGGCGCGGTCTCTGGAAAAAGGTTCTCAAGTATGCAATGAAGGATTTAAAAGAAAAGGGATATGGAGCTATATTGGGTATACCAATCAGTAATTCGCTTCCTGGATTGAAAAGCGTGGGTTTTGAAGTCTTGTATGAAATGAATCGTTTTATTAGAGTTTTAGATTTTGAGAATGTGCTTACCAGTAAATTGCAAAATGTTCCCGGAATTAGGGTGTTAGGAAGAACCGTTGATTTCTTTGATGGTCTATTATCTTTTAGGAAATGTGACATTTATGACATACGAAAATATGATTTATCTGACGCATCTGCCTTCTATGATGGAGTTACTAGTGAAGTCGAGCAATACATAATCAATACTTCTCCAGATAGAATACATTCAATCAAAGATAAATCATATCTTAGGTGGAGGTATAATGAAAAACCGAACAGCAAATATGAAATGATAATCGTCAGGAATGGACATGCGATTATTGCAGTTCTTGTCGTGAGGGTTGAAGAACATCTAGGCAACAAATCGGGCAAAGTTGTGGAGTATTTTGTTGATGAAAGTGATGATCTTGATGTAGTCATGAAATATGTTTTAAATGATTATAAACTGAGCAGTTTTAGTTACCTGTCGATTTGGGATTTCGGTGATGAAAACGTGAAAAGGGCATATAGGAGGAATCTTTTTATCAAACAAGATATAGATCTGTATTTCACTGTTAAACTGTTAGATGATGATTTAAGGTTCATGTATGACTTAGGCCTATGGCATATTGTCGAAGGAGATGCAGATACAGCATAACGTTGTTGTTATTTGATGAGAAAGAAGAACTAATGATCAAATCCAAGATTAAGAGGTTCTTGAAGCCCATCTATTTAGAGTTGTTTAGAGTTGTGAACAGAGTATACTTTAACATCTTCATCAGACTGAACAAAGAACCAATAAAACAAAGAAATAGTCTATGTACAATGTTGCCTGGGGAAAAGGTATTAATTCTTGCACCTCACATTGATGATGATATCATAGGGTGTGGTGGAGCGATTCTAAAGTATTTGGAGAATGGGAAGGATTTAGCCGTTGCGTATCTTACTGAATGTGGTAAATATGGAAGTAAGTTAACTTATGATGAGATTGTGGAAGAGAGAAAACAGGAAGCGGTTGCTGTGGCTCAGAAAATAGGCTTGGAAAAGAGTTGCTTACTTTTTTTGCCGGGTGAAGACGGAGGTCTAATCAATAGCAACATCAACGATCAGCTAGAAGAAATTATCGTAGAAATGCAACCGGATGTTATTTTCATGCCCTGCATGCTCGATACTCACAGTGATCACTATGCAGTAACAGAGAAATTATGCATCTTGTATGAAAAAGGCTTGGATGAATTGAACAACGTTATTTTATTTCTATATGAAGGCCAAAGTCCGCTAACGGGATTCTATTCAAACGTTTGTCTTGACATAAGAGATGTGTGGACTAGAAAAGAGAGATTAATGAACCTTTATGTGTCTCAGCACTCTGATTTCAAATTTGTACACGATCTGAATAAGGTCAATGGATTAGCCTTTGGCAAAAGGATGATTTGTGAGGCATTTCTTCGCACCAATGTTGAGCAATACTGTGCTCTTTATGTTGGCTACTTGAAAGAGTATGACAAATATCTAACTATTAAAGACAGGTTAATCCCTCATGGAGACAGCAGAGATCTGATTAAGAGTTATAAAAGCAGTTATGGGAATAAAACGCTACTAAGAATGCTTGACATCTAAATTGGGCGACGTTGGTGGAAGGCACAAAGATGCACGTTCTCATTATCCCATCTGAACGATATGTCACCAAAGAGGAGCCTTTGGCTGGTATATTTCAGTATCATGCGACTGTTTTATTATGGCTGCCTTTACGACCTGTTCGGCGCTCATACCGTTTGCGCCTGCTTCCTTGTTTTTAACTTCCCCTCGTAAGGTCTTGTAACGCCAGCTTGTATACGGTATCGTTCTCTTCAAGTATTTTGTCTACTAGTTCCATTTCTACCGCGTGTGGATGATCTGCTGTATGCTCCATGAGTGGTAGCTGCTCTTTGTACTTTTTGCGCATTTTTCTGTGGTCCTTTCTTGATTATGGCTGCAATTTTAATATCTTATAAAGTATTACTACCATCAATCAAAGAATTTGTCCATCTTAAAATGCGCATTTAATTCAATTATTTCAAGTAACTATACATTTCTGGATAGCCACTAAATAATATATTCTTATTACGATTTATCTAATTCAATATTTGCCATATGTCACTATTCAAAAGGTTAATGATTAATAGCATCGCTATCTATTGTGCGAGGTTGTTTGAAGGTATTCTGCAACTTGCTGTATTGGCTTTTATACTTTCGCGAGTAAGCAGGGAAACTTATGGTGCAGCATTGATGATCATGTCTATTCAGGCAATTGTTTACATAGCTCGCGAAGCCCTTTCCAAGGGTACTTTAAAATATATTGCGGAATATAATGCTAATAGTGATTTTGAATCAGTGAAAAAGATATTTGCAACAAGTTTTATCGTACAAATATCAATTGGATTATCAGGTTTAGTAATATGTTTCGTAATAATTCCTTATACTGCAACTATATTTGCACTTCCCCAGTCAATGAATGCTGAAGCTCGTTGGGCAACGATATTGCTTGGATTTGGTATAGCGACTGCTTTTGCGTTATCACCATGGCAAGCTACAGTTTTTGCGTATGAGAGGTATGATCTCGTCTCTTTAGCTCGTGTCTGCGGGCGAGTAGCTCGGGCAATTTTTATCGTTTTTTTATTGATAGTTTTTACACATAGTTTGTTTTGTTTGGTGTTAGCTACAATATTAGGTAATATTATTGAGCTGTTGGTATGTATACCCATTGTCAATAGACTTAATCCCTATTTGAAATTGAAGTTAAAAAATATTTCACGGCACTTTGGAAAGGCAATTCTAAAGTTTTCAGGTCTTAGTATTTTGCATACACTTTCTGCGTTGTTGTTTGGTCAGGGGTCTCTTTATATTGCTGCTCATTTGATATCATTAGATGCAGTTGCGGGATTAGGGATTATTCGTACTATAACCAGTCTTATTGGCATGGTTATCAATCAAGTCTCGCACATTCTAGTGCCGATATCGAGTCGTCTTGAGGCGCAGGGAGACCGAGAGAAGTTATTAAAATTAGTAATTCATGGAACTACGATAACAGTCTTTGCAGGTGGCGCTGTAATGGCAGGATTGGTTCCTTGCATGGACTCTCTCTTTTTCGTGTGGTTAGGCACTTCATATATAGATCTGTCAAATGTGGCAATATTATTGTTGACAGCAGAATTTATACTTTACTCGGTAGATTGTATACATTCTACTCTGGCAGGTATAAATCGGGTGGCTGTAGATGGAATTAGCGATCTGGTTTGCACAACATTGGGTTTAGCGATTAGTATTGTGTTTGTATATTATACATCCTTAGAGCTAATGGGGCTTGCTATAGGCCTTTTTTGTGCCCGGTTTTTCAGATTCTTTTTTATTACTGTTTTCGGGAATATGGTTTTACAAATTAATCTTAAAAGCTTTATTTGGACGGGATATTTCCGAACATACTTGTTAACTTTTTTTGTCGTTGGAATAGCAGTAATTGTTTATCCGTTGGCGAAGAATTGGTCCACTCTTTTGTTCGAAATTGCTGGTTCAGTCACCGTTTTTGTGATGCTCGGTGTTTTTTTTGTAGTTGATTCAGAAGACTTGACAAGATTCAAGAGTTTCTTTTTTGAAAGCATGCATTACATTCATAATAGGATAGTGTGGTAAAAATTGATCGTGAAATTCATAACCTTACAAAGATTCTTTCTTTACCTTTTAATAATATCAGGCATTATTGGTAGTACATTTGGTGTAATTGAAGTCGGCCCTGTCCATTTATTCCCTTATCGGTTTTTTCTAGTATTCTTGTGGTTCCTATTCATAATAAATTTCTTCCTTTGCCAGGGCATATTGAAGGTTTCCCATATTAAAGTAAAACTGTATCTACAGTTTCTAGCACTCTGGTTTTTTTATGCTTTATTTTCCTTAGCGTGGGCGGCATCAAAAACCGATGCCATCCGACATATCATTTTTTTATTAATGGGATTTTCCATCATTTTATTTATTGTTTACTATTTAACAGAGTTAAACCAATTAAAAGCCTTATACTACTTATGGCTATTGATATATATTTTATTAATTCCTGTTGGGATCTGGGAAATAACTACTGGAAATCACCTAAATGTTTCGAACCTTTCTGAAGAACTTAGACCGTGGTGCATGTTTGCACCAACCACTGTTTTTTATAATCAAAATGATTATGCAGGGTATATTGTTTTATCCTTTCCCATGGTTATTGCGTGGATTCGTTATTATCCTAATTTAATTAGCCGCGCTTTGGGCGTTTCTTTGTGTGTTACGAGTTTATGGTTATTAATGCTGACGTTTTCACGGTCATGTTATATTGCATTTTTTACAGGGATCCTTTACTGGTTTTTATTTTTATTGAGATGGAAGAATAAATTTAAGGCATTGGCTTTAATGGCTATTATATGCGTCTTTCTTGTCGTTATTTTTCCAACCAAAACCCGCGATATTCTGGCAAAGATAGAAATCCAGGCAGCAAGTTTGAATCCCATCATTTTACAGAATGAGGGTATTGGAACCCTTTCCGTCCGTCTGAACCTGATAAAAAACGCTCTTTACTTCACCGCCAAATCTGCCGGTTTTGGTGTGGGTTCCGGAAATGTCGAGTATTATATGGAGAACTACAAAATTTATCCAGTTTCCAAGCTAACTAATGTGCATAACTGGTGGGTGGAGATTCTTGCAAATTACGGCGTGTTTATTTTTGCAGGGTATTTAATTTTTTATTTTAGTCTTTATTACAACCTTTGGAGGGCCTATAATAAAGTGGATAATCGAACGGAGAAAATGTTGTGCGAAGCCCTTTTAGTAGGAGTAGTGAGCTTTATTATGGCTTCTATTAGTTCAAGTTCTATTATTGCGTTCAGGCCGCAATGGATGTTCATTGGCTTTGCGCTGGCGTTTTTAAATTACTGCAGAATTAAGAAACATCCCCAAATTTAACATGCATATTCTGATCATACCATCCGAACACTATGTTACCCGGAAGGCACCTTTGGGCGCAGTATTCCAGCATCAACAGTCGCATGCCCTTGAGAGAAAAGGGATAAAGGTGGGCGTTGTCTCAGCAGGCTTTGTGCCATTTAAAAGGCAGTTTTCTGCATATCCCTATCCATCCTTCGAAGAGGATGATGGTGTTAATACATATAGATGCTATAAAAGAATATTGGTTCCGGGACGTATCGCTAACGAAGTATTTTTGAAGTATCTTGTTGGTTTATATCTGAATCTGTTTGAAAGATATATTAATGAACAGGATATGCCAGATATCATACATGCCCACAATTGTCTGCCTGCGGGTGTAGCTGCCTTAAAGATAAAAGAAAAATATGGCATTCCATATCTTATAACTGAGCACAGTAGTGCATATGCTAGGGACATGATTTCTGTCAGGCAGGCTGTGTTAATCAGAGAGGTATTAAAAAATGCAGCGATAAAAACTGCAGTGAGCACAAAGCTTGGCGGGATGCTGGAAAACTTGTTCGGCACAGATGCATCTCCAATCTATCCGATATTCAATATATTGGATAATAGATTTGAAAAAAAAGGAAATATATTAAGAGCTACAAAGAAAGATAGAGACATATTTACCTTTTTGAATATAGCGAATCTCAATGCCAACAAAAATCAGTCTGATCTTTTAGAGGCCTTTGCGCGAGTATTCAGGGCTAATGGTAAGGTACAACTTAAAATAGGTGGTGATGGGTCTTTGCGGCGACAGCTTGAAACGCAGGCGAAAAAATTGGGGCTAGAAGGACAGATCGTCTTTACAGGCTTTTTGAGTCGTGACAGAGTGCTTCTGGAAATGCGAAATTGCGACGTATTTGTTTTGTCAAGCATTTTTGAAACATTCGGTGTTGTTTTGATTGAAGCTCTGGCGTGTGGCAAACCCGTTATAGCGACAAAATGTGGTGGTCCGGTGGATATTGTAAACCCGATTAATGGTCTCATTGTCTCCACAAAAGATATAAAAGCGCTTGCTGATGCCATGTCGAAGATATACTTAGCCATAGACAAGTATGTTGCAAATCCTATAAGAAATGACTGCTTGGCGCGATTTGGAGAAGATGCATTTGTGGAAAGGCTTAAAAACATTTATGCGAGTATTTTGGGGAAAAGAAAGGAAGACAAAAAGTAATGACACAAACTTATCAAATTTGCACAAAATGCATCATGGACACCACAGATCCTGATATCTGGTTTGATGATGACGGGGGGTGTTCCCATTGCCATCATTATGAAAGTATTATTCAAGGTGAATCCTACCTCAAAAAACGGGAGGATGGAGCGCTGGATCGTCTTTTGGCTGAGATCAAGGGAAAAGGGGCCAATAAGAAACACGACTGCATTATAGGCGTAAGCGGTGGCGTAGACAGCACCTATGTCGCCTATACTGTGAAAAAGCTTGGTCTGCAACCGCTGGCGGTGCATCTAGATAATGGCTGGAATTCTGAGATGGCGGTCAGCAACATGAAAAAGACTTTGGAAAAGCTGGATATCGACCTTTACAACTATGAGGCAGATTATGCAGAATTTTATGATCTGCAACTGGCATTTTTAAAAGCTTCTACACCTGATTCAGAAATCCCTACCGATCATGCCTTGCTTGCAGCATTATATGAGGTTGCTGCGCGAGAAAATATTCAGTTTATACTTAGCGGGCATAATACCGCCACCGAAGGCGGAGGCGTAGCAGCCTGGTCGCAGGGACATGCTGATTGGGGATATGTAAAGGCTGTCCACAAACAGTTCGGGAAGAAATCATTGAGAACGTTCCCTCATTGTGGGATAAGGCAATTTATTTATTATAGTATAATTAAAAGAATTAAGTGGATTCCAATCCTGGATTATCTGGACTACGATAAAAAGGATACGATGACCATACTTGAGAACGAGCTTGACTGGAAGTATTATGGAGGCAAGCATTATGAGTCCATCTATACGCGGTTCTGCCAAGGCTATATCCTGCCGAAGAAATTTGGTTTTGATAAGCGGAGGCTGCATTTGTCGTCACTGATTTGGTCGGGCCAGATGTCCAGGGATGATGCCCTTGAAGAAATGACAAAACCTGATTACCCTTTAGAATTGCAGGAGCAGGATAGAAGGCTTGTCGAAGAGAAACTCGGAATATCGCATGAAGAATTTGAGAAAATAATGTGTGAACCTCCCAAAAGCTTCTGGGACTATCCGTCGTATAAGAAAATCTTTAAAAACAAGCAGATCCTGTCTGTGTATCATGCACTGAAACGCAGGTGATTTGATTTTAATGGGCAGTCCAATTCGACTATTTCATTTCACGGAAAAGGAACACCCCGATGATTAAGGTCTGCATCCTAACATCAGTCCACCCACCCTTTGACATCAGAATATTCCATAAGGAAGCAAAGTCCCTGGCAAGGGCGGGGTATGATGTTACGCTCATAGCACAGCATGATAAAGATGATGTCGCGGAGGGGATAAGGCTTGTCTCTCTTCCCAAGCCGAAAAACAGATTGGAGAGAATGACAAGGACTGTCTGGTCGGTCTATCGAAAGGCACTTCAGGTTAATGCCGATATTTACCATTTTCACGATCCGGAGCTGATTCCGGTAGGATTATTGCTGAGGCACCGGGGAAGGCGGGTGATTTATGATGTTCATGAAGATTACTTTGAAAGTATAAAGTTAAAACATTGGATGCCATTTTATTTGAGAACTCTGGTTGCGTGGATATTTAAAGGATTTGAACTGGTTGCCAGTAAGCAGTTTGACGCAATAATTACGGCTACTGAAACACTTAAGGAAATTTTTGCAAGTGAAAACTGTAGTGCAAAATGGATAAGTAATTATCCTCTAATAGAACAATTTGCTTGGACGGATAACCCCAGACGGATTCGTAAGAAAAAAGTCTGTTTTGTTGGAGGCCTTAGTACCGTTCGGGCTATTAAAGAAATGATGTTGGCGGCTTACCTTGCAAAAGTTACTTTGATTATCGCTGGAAGATTTGAGACAAAAGCATTGCATGATGAAATGAGATCAGAAAAAGAATGGGTTGTTGTTGAAGAAAAAGGATATGTCGACAGAAAAGAATTAAAGGAGATATTTTCTCAATCTGTAGCTGGTTTTATTCTACATCATTCCCACCCCACTGCACCTTATTCTCAGCCCAACAAACTTTTTGAATATATGGCTGCGGGTCTTCCTGTAATTGCCTCAAATTATACAGTATGGAAAAGAATTGTAGAGGGAAATAAATGTGGAATTTGCGTTGATCCCCTAAATATTAAAGAAATTGCTAATGCGATTATATACATTATTAATCATCCGAGTGAGGCTCGTGGCATGGGACGTCGCGGCCAGAAAGCCGTCGCAGAAAAATATAACTGGTCTATTGAAGAGAAGAAGCTCATACAAGTATATAAGGATATTATATGAAGATTGTTACTGTAATCGGAGCACGCCCGCAGTTTATTAAAGCTGCAGCTGTTAACAGGGCTTTAAAAAAGCATAACAAAAAATTGCAGAATAAGGTTGGGAAAGATGATTCTTCACATGAGTTATTTACAGAAGTTATTATTCATACCGGCCAGCATTTTGATGTGAATATGTCCGATGTTTTCTTTGAAGAAATGCAAATTTATAAACCGGATTATTATCTCGGGATCTGTAGTCTTGCACATGGGGCTATGACAGGCCGGATGCTTGAGAAAATAGAAGCGATCTTATTTAAAGAAAAGCCTGATATAGTGCTTGTATATGGCGATACAAACTCAACTCTTGCAGGTGCGCTTGCTGCAAAGAAGCTCAATATTGAAGTAGCACATATTGAGGCAGGTTTACGTAATCATGACTTTACAATTCCAGAAGAGGTGAATAGGGTTTTAACCGATAGGATTAGTGATATTTTGTTTGTTTCAACAGATGTAGCGTTTAAAAATCTCCAAAAAGAAGGATTTGCATCATTTCAGTGTGATATCGTCAAAACAGGAGATCTTATGGCAGACAATATCCTTTTTTATTCTCAAGAGGCAGCATCCAAATCTATGGTTCTAAGAAAATTGGGTATAGATAATGAAAAATATATTTTGTGTACTGTTCATCGTGCAAGCAATACTACCCTTGAGAAACTATCAGAAATAATCAAAGCGCTTAATAAGATATCAGAAGAACACAAAATTGTTTTTCCTGTACACCCAAGGACGCAGCAAGTAATCGAAGAGAATAACCTATTCTTGTGTCCCAGGATACTTTTTATTAATCCGGTCGGTTACCTTGATATGATTCAACTGTTGGCTAACTCTTGGGTAGTCATTACGGATAGCGGAGGCCTCCAAAAAGAAGCATATCTAATGAAAAAAAATAGCTTATTACTTATGGAATATACTCCTTGGGAAGAATTGGTAGATAATGGTTTTTCTCAAACAACTGAAATTAATGAAGAAGCAATATTAAAGAATTTCGAGATAGTATCGAAAGCGAATCCAGATTATTCATTGAATCTTTATGGAGATGGAGATGCGGCGAAGCAGATTGTGACAGCTCTCCATGATTATTTGTTGGGAAGGAAGGGGAAGGTTGATGTTCAGTATAAATAAGATTTTAGTCCTGGCGCCACACACGGATGATGGCGAGTTTGGCTGCGGTGGTAGTGTTGCCAGATTTATTGAAGAAGGAAAGGATATATATTATGCAGCCTTTTCAACAGCTGAGGAGTCCGTGCCTGACCCCTGGCCCAAGGATATTTTGAAAACTGAAGTAAAAGAGGCAACAAAGCGTTTGGGAATTCCTCAAGACAATGTAATCATCTTTGATTTCAAGGTTAGAGAACTGAGCTATCATCGGCAGCAAATTTTGGAAGAATTGGTGAAGATTAAAAAAGATGTTTGTCCTGATCTTGTTTTTTTGCCATCTTCAAATGATTTACATCAGGATCATTCAACTGTTTCAAAAGAGGGCATAAGGGCTTTTAAAACAACGACTATTCTCGGTTATGAAATCCCCTGGAATAATATTCAGTTTCAGGCAGAATCATTTATTATATTGTCCGAAGAGAATATAAACACAAAGCTGAATGCCCTGGGTGCATATAATTCGCAGAAGGGCAAAAACTATGCTAACGAAGAATTCATAAGAAGCTTGGCAAGGGCGCGTGGTGTTCAAATTGGCAGCAGGTATGCCGAAGCTTTTGAGGTGATACGATGGGTGATGAGGTAAGAAGGAATGAAAAATCAGGGTTACTAGAACCATTATCGAGTGATAAAATGTTGAAACTTTCAGAGGTATTGAGCAAATTGGGTATACCGTATCAACAAATTAACAAAAAAAAAGACGATGCATTTAAATTTATTAGCACGCCCATGAATTCTGATGAACATAGTCTAATCTTTGTAAACAAACCAGATGAGACTACGTTTGATCTACTGTTCCATTCACGCTGCGCGGTTGTAATATTGGAACAAAAGTGGGGTATCGAACATTTAAAGAAAATCAGAAATGTCGAAGCATCGATATTTCTCGTTGAAAATTCTCGGTTGGTTGTGACTCAAATTATAAGATTATTGTATCCGGATGATGAACAATATTTTAGGGGAGTTGATCCCACGGCATATATACACCCTGATGCAAAAATACCATCATCTGCCTTCATCGGACCTTATTGCAAAATTGGAAACTGTCAGATTGGCGAAAATTCACAAGTCCATTCATTCTCTATAATCAAGGACAACGTAAAAATCGGAGACAATGTAATCATTCGTGAATTCTGTCTTGTCGGTGGCTGTGGGTTCGGTTTTGTACGACATGATGATGGACATCTAGAAAGAATACCTCATATTGGAACGGTTGTTATAGAGGATAATGTTGAACTGTTTCCATATGTAAATGTTGACCGTGGCACACTTGGTGAATCCAGGATTAAAAAGGGTACGAAGATAGATCATTATACGCATGTTGGTCATAATAGCACCATTGGCGAACATTGCATTATAACGGCTGGTACCGTTTTCTGTGGTGGTTCGAGGATCGGTAATCAATCATGGGTTGGTGTAGGTTCGGTTATAAAAGAAAAAATTTCTGTTGGCGATAATGTAACAATAGGATTAGGCTCTGTCGTAATTGAGGATGTGCGACCGGGAGCTGTTATGGCAGGCAATCCAGCCAAAATTCTTCGATTTCAAAAATAATAGTGTCAAGTGATTTCTCATAGAATTACCCCTAAACAAGAAGTTCGTCGATTCGTCCAAATTAATTGTTTGGAAAGCTTGTGAGCAGAATAAGCGTGAAAAGTCAGGAGTCGTAAAAAGTTGCAAACTGTCATATAAAAAGGTGATTGATTCCATATGATATGCTGGATCTTCAATCAATACATCAACACCCCAGATACACCGGGGGGTTCCAGGCATTACGAACTTGCAAAAATTCTGGTTCGACGAGGCCATCAAATCATACTGTTTGGCGCAAAATCAAATAAAAATAAAGGGCTTTTTTACCGTGAGGAAAGAGCAGGCGTTACAATCATCTGGTTCAACATCAAATCATATTATGGTAAGAGCTTTAAACGAGCCCTGAATATGATGATATATTCGTTATCAATTCTGATTTTTTATTTAATCGGAAAGAGGCGAGCATTAAAGCTTGAGATTCCGGAGGTGATTGTCGGTTCGAGCGTCCATCCGTTTGGGGCATATGCTGCCTATATCTTAGCGTGCTTATACCGTATTTCATTTATTTTTGAGGTGCGTGATATTTGGCCCCAGACATTAATTGATATGGGTGCGTTATCGCCGCGAAATCCATTTACCAAGGCCATGCAATTTCTTGAAAAACAATTATATAAGAATTCAGTATTGATTATTACAACATTGCCCTTTGCGTATGAGTATATTTGTGGCAGGTATAAAGTGGATCAGGAAAAGATCAAGTGGTTGCCGAATGGAGTTAATACGGATATGTTTCCCCCTCAGGATTGGCCACGGGAAGGAAATTTTATCATCTCCTATATTGGAACGCATGGCATTGCGAATGCTCTTGACATATTACTTGATGCAGCAGAAATATTGCAGTTAGAAGGTATCCGTGACATAGAGTTTAGGTTCATAGGAGAAGGTCCATTAAAATCGTCATTAATCGAGAAGGTTAAGGTCAGGAATATTAAAAACATTGCGTTTTTTGATCAGGAGCCGAAAAGTGACATTTATTCAATAGCCCAATATACGAGTGCATTTATTATACCTATAAAGGACCTTCCACTTTATAGGTATGGTATTAGCCCGAATAAGATTTATGATTATATGGCGATGGAACGGCCCACCATTATCAGTTGCTCGACAAGAAATAATCCGATTGTTGAGGCAGGAGCAGGGATTTCAGTTACTGCCGATGATCCTAAAAAAATAGTTCAAGCAATATATAAACTAAGATATATGTCAAAGGACGAGTTGGTGTTAATGGGTAAAAATGGTCGTAGATTCGTTGAAGAATACAATGATTATCGCGTTCTAGGGATCAAACTGGAAGAGTGGTTAAAAGAGATCTATTAAATTCCGATATTCATTATAAAGTAACATGAGCTTTGAACGTAAGAAAAGATTGCTGGATATAATTTACTCCTCCTGTGCTTTAGTAGTTCTTTCACCATTAATCATTCTTATTATTATATTTGAGCGATTAATTATGGGGGGAAACATATTTTTTACACAACTTCGTCCTGGATTAAATGGAAAGTCTTTTACTGTCTATAAATTTAGGACAATGACGGATGAAAGAGATGAAGAGGGGAAATTGCTGCCGGATGGAGAGAGGTTGACCCGGATGGGACGGTTTTTGCGGAAGACCAGCATAGATGAGCTGCCGGAATTTTTCAATGTGGTAAAGGGTGATATGAGTCTAGTTGGGCCGCAGCCTCTCCTGATGCAGTATTTAGAACGTTACTCACCAGAACAAATGCGAAGACACGATGTGAAGCCGGGAATTACCCCAGTTAAATAAAAAAGAAAAAGCATTGAACGGGGCAGGCCCCGGTGAAATCCGCCCCAGTTGAATCCCATCGGGTGTTCTTGCGGAGCAATTCCACGGGATAAACTTCACTTTTCATTGGCATGAATTTCACTGGGCAAGCAGGCTGAGCGCAGGTGAACGGACTAAATGCCAATTTAATTTGCGATCCCATCTTTAAGGTGATAGTATTATTGTGGTCAGGAAGGAGGTACTCCAATGATAAGGTTAGACAATGTTTACCCCCAATATATAACCGATGAAAAGGGTAAGAAAAAATCAGTTATTTTGTCGATCTCTAAATTTCAAGAGTTGATCGCAGATATTGAAGATTTAGCTACTGTGGCTGAGAGAAGAGATGAACCAACAATATCTCACAAAAAGTTTCTTGCTGAGTTAAAAAACGATGGCCTCATATAAGCTTGAGTGGAAACAATCCGCTCGAAGAGAGCTTAAGAAACTTCAAAAGAAGACCATTTCAAGAATTCTTCAGATTATTGAAACACTACCTGACAATCCCTATCCTTCTGGGAGTCGTAAACTGCATGGCGCAGAATATACATATCGC
>DATKWM010000123.1:0-39387 GCA_035529575.1 Desulfatiglandales bacterium | reverse complement strand
TTGCGCATCTGGGCACACATATTACCAAAACGTGTTGGTGTGCCAAAGATAATGGCATCAGCATCAACTAAATCCTCAGTCTTGGCTACAGGAACATGAGCGAAGGCTTCGCGGGCTTTTTTAGCCCCTGCCTTCTCTAATGCATCATCGGGAATTAGCTCCTGAACTTGCAGCAGTTTGACATCTGAACCATCAACATTCTGAGCGCCTTCACCTATAGCCTTAGCCATTCTATAGACATGACCATACATGCTGTAAAAGATGACTTTTACCTTCATTGCCATACCTCCTTTTTTTAGGTTGATGGGTTGCCTTGTAAAATAATCTCTGTTTATGCAAAACGCTCTCTTCTTCTAATAAACTCACTATGGGATAAAGCATGGAGATGTCTTTTTTTACATCATGCCCTCACAAAGACGAGTCGGGAGGCCGCTTCAAACCGGCGCCATTCGACAAGCTCATGGTCCTGAGCAAAGCCGAAGGACACACGAACAAAGGTTCTAGAAGACAATGACGAGTTGCTCGTGCACACGGTGTGAAGCGGCACGCTGAGGCCCCCTGTTAGAGGGCATGATGTAAAAAAAGACATCTCCATGCTCTACGTACTGTTTCTTTCATGAATAATTCTGAAGTGCCATTCGGCCTTGAGCGACTCGACATGAGCTTTCGACCTGAGCTCAAGCCGAAGGGCTCGTCGACATGTCTCACGGCCGAGGGGCGACACGACTTGAGCTCGTCGACAAGTCTCTCGACAGGCTCATGGCCGAGATGCAGTGCTGGAGTCAGATGCTGTTAAGTTTCTCAGAAGGGACTCTGTTTAATAGGGCACGCAAAATTTTGAGTAACCAATACGATTGTATAAATCAAGCACAAAAACTGTGTTAAATTTAACACATTAACATGATAAAAAAATAAATAGTTCCCGTATGGCAAATTTTAATTATCATTATCAATTTCAATCAGTTAACCATATAGATTCGCCTTTTTTATAATCATTTTATTAAATGGCACATAATTTGCTTATACCTAGTACGTCTTCCAAGTAATATTTTTCTCTACATTAATTTATTATCAAAGTAATTATTATGGATTTAAGACAACGGACAGTTGCAGAGGAGATAAGCTGTACAGGAATAGGTCTTCACTCTGGTAAAAAAATAAACCTTACCATAAAACCCGCTCCACCAAATAGCGGAATATCCTTTGAACGTAGTGATATATCACCCGGCTGTAGAGTTAAGGCCTCTTTTGATAATGTTGTTGATACGAATATGGCTACTACTATCGGTTTTAATGGATACAGTGTATCCACAGTAGAGCATATCATGGCTGCATTTTTTGGAATGGGTATAGATAATGCTTTGGTACAAATTGATGGTGGAGAAATTCCTATTATGGATGGAAGTTCTGCCCCATTTATATTTCTACTAAAAAATGCCGGTGTTACCATACAAAATAGCCACAAGAGATTTCTTCTTGTAAAGAAGTCAGTTAAGGTTAAGGATGGCAATCGATCTGTTCAGCTCAATCCCTCAAATGAGCTAAAGATAACGTATAAAATTGACTTTGATCACCCCTTAATCAAAGATCAATCCTATGAGATATCTTTTTCAAAATCTAGTTTTGTTGATGAAATTAGTAGGGCACGAACATTCGGTTTTTTGAGGGATGTTCAGACATTAAGGAACAATGGGCTGGCAAAAGGTGGATCCTTAGATAATGCAATTGTGGTGGATGACTTCAGAGTTCTCAATGAAGATGGCTTAAGGTATAAAAATGAGTTTGTAAGGCATAAACTCCTTGATTTTATAGGTGATTTGGCTATTCTCGGTTGTGTACCAATCGGCCATTTTGTGGTTGAAAGATCAGGGCATTCTATGAACCAAAAATTGCTCAGGCTGTTTATGGCGCAAGAAAGGTCCTGGGAGGTAGTACGATTTAAGAATAAAGAAGAGTGTGGGAGAAAAAGTATCAAGATACCGTCCTTTGGTACCCTTGATTTAGTCCCTGCCTAAGGCAATATACAGTAGTCAGAAGGCAAGAAAGAGATTTTTTTGCTGATTGAGTACCCCGTGTTTTTATTTTCAAAATTTCTAAATTCGTCATTCAAAATCAATCCCTTTTATTAAATCTTGCAATCAGTCTTCCTTTTTCCTATGATATTTCAAATATCCTTATAAAATTACCTATTCTAATTTCACAAATTATTTGCCATCTGTGATGTGAGATATAGGATTAAGGAATTAAGGAATTTAGGGATTGTGAATTGTAGACTAGTTGATGGCTATAGGTTATTCACTGTAAACTTTAGGTGTCTCTAATTGATACATTCAAACACGTTGGTTCACTCTATGCGCGGTAGACAGCTTACTTTTGCTTTAGTGTTTTTTCTCTTTTTCTGTATTTTTCCAGAAATTTCTTCAGCAAAAGAGGCTCGCTTGTCAGATATAATTGTCACTAACACACGGGACCATCTACTTAGTTATTTTAATGTAAGAGACTGTTTTACCGAAGAAATGAACAGGGCCATTATGAATGGTATTTCAACCAAATTTACTTTTATCGTCAAACTATATGAGATTAGAAGTGCATGGTTTGATCGTAAGATAGCAGACATTAGGTTAACACATACTATGGAATACAACACCCTGAAAAACGAATTTAGTCTTCTTTTACCAGAACAAAATAAAAAAAAGGTAAAAACCAAGGATTTTGACGGAGCGAAAGAATTAATGGCGGATGTGGTGGCTTTAAAGGTTATCAGGCTCGATAAGCTTAAAAAGGGAGCTCATTATCAAATACGAATGAAGGCAGAGCTTGATAAGATTGAATTACCTTTTTACTTAAACTATGTGCTCTTTTTTTTATCCCTATGGGATTTTGAGACAGACTGGTATTCAGTTGAGTTCAGGTATTAGGTGCAATGAAAAGACATGTAGATATTAAAAATGAAGACCAAAAGAGGCGTAAAAGAGAAATAATCATTATATGTATTATACTACCCATTATTATCCTCCTTACCTATCTGGGAACAAAAGTCTTTGATCTTGGCGTTGAGTTACCAATTGCCGGTAACATCTTGATCTTTGTCTTAATAAATATCAATGTAATTTTACTGCTTCTTCTGCTCTATCTGACCATGAGAAATCTGGTCAAGCTGGTGTTCGAGAGGAAAAAAAGGGTTATGGGCTCTGGGCTTAGAGCAAAGCTCGTTTTTGCCTTTGTCATACTTTCCCTTTTACCAACTATAATTATCTTTTTTGTTTCAGTGCAATTCATTTCTCTCTCCATTGATTATTGGTTTAATCTTCAGATTGAGCAGTCTCTTCAAAAGTCTTTAGAGGTAGGTCAAGATTACTATAAAAGAGTAGAAGATGAAGCATTAGCATTTGGCAATAGTTTAAGTTCCTTAATTACCCATGAAGGGTATATGTTGCTATCAAAGGAAGATAAACTAGGTGCATTTATAGAGGAAAAAAGAAAGGAATATAATCTTGCCGCTATTCAGATATTTTCATCAAAGTTACTTCCGAGGGCAGCTTCTTATGACAGGAGTGTTGATTTAAAACCTTTTAAAGATCTGAGCATTGATGTATTGCGCAAAAGTTTCAAGGATTCAACTGATATTAAGGTTATTCAAACATCATTACATGGAGATTTAGTCAGGGGCATTGTGCCAATATTTTCACGAACCGAGACAAAGGCTCAGGTAGGAGCAATTGTGGTTGCTAAATTTATTCCTGGAGTAATTTTGAATAGGCTGGCTACTATTACCAAAGGCTTGGAAGGCTATAAGCAATTAAAAATGCTCAAGAAACCTATAAAATTAACACCTTTGATTTTTCTGTCTATTGTGACACTTTTAGTTATCTTTTCTGCCATTTGGTTTGGCTTTTATCTTTCAAAGGGGATTACAGTTCCAATAGAGGAACTTGCTAAAGCTACTGACAGGATTGCATCTGGCGATTATGGATTTCATATTGATCTGGAATCCAAGGATGAGATGGGCGTTCTTGTAAATTCATTCAACAGGATGACAAAGGATCTTAAGGAAGGTAAGATCAAACTCGAAACTGTGAACAAAGATTTAATTAAAAGCAGTACGGAATCAGAGCAACGCAGAATCTATACTGAGACTATTTTAGAAAATGTTGCTGCTGGTGTCATATCTGCAGATTCTCGCGGGGTGATTTCAACAATAAATAAGTCTGCAGAGAAGATGCTTAATATTTCTGTTAAGGAAATAATAGGGCAGAATTATAAGTATATTCTTGGCCCAAAATATCGTTCTATTATTAGTGGATTTGTGGAAGGTAAAAATCGTAATAGAAAAGAATTTATACAAAGAGAGATAGGCATCTCAATAAAAGGGCATTCCTTAAAATTATTGGTTTCCTTGAATCTTTTGAGGGATGATCAAAATAATTATCTTGGACTGGTTGCAGTATTTGAGAATATGACCGAGTTAGAAAAGGCACAGAGAATGGCCGCATGGAGAGAAGTGGCCAGGCGCATAGCCCATGAGGTAAAAAATCCATTGACCCCGATTCAGCTTTCAGCACAAAGATTGAGACGAAAGTATGGTGAACTTCTAGCAAAAGAAAATGGAACAGTCTTTGATGAATGCACTCGGTTGATAATAGACAATGTTGAAGAGTTGAGGGTGTTAGTCAATGAATTTTCCAGTTTTGCTCGAATGCCAACTTCTAATCCGGTTCCAGATAATATAAAAGAGATAATTCGGGATGCAGTTTTATTATATAAAGATGTTCATAAAAATATTACATTCAACTTTATCGAAAACGATGATATTCCTAAATTAAAACTTGATAGAGAACAAATAAAAAGGGTGATGATTAATCTTTTAGATAATGCTGTGGCAGCCATACAAGATAAAGGAAAGATTAATATCAGGCTTTTCTATGACAAGGCATTGAGGATTGTCAGAGTTGAAGTTGTTGATACTGGTAGCGGTATATCTAATAAGGATAAAGAGCGGCTTTTTGAGCCGTATTTTTCTACAAAGAAATCCGGGACAGGACTGGGACTTGCAATCGTCAGCACAATAATCACCGATCACAATGGTTTTATCAGGGTTGAGGATAATAAACCACATGGTACAAAGTTTATCATCGAACTACCTGCGAGGGTTTAAACTCGTTACTTGTTGGTGGTACTGGTTTCTAGTTAACAGATAGCGAGTAACGAGCAATGCTTACCCTCTACCACCTTTTAGCTACCCTTAGCTTTATCTTCTTTTTTCCTGTTTTTTATCTTTTAAAGAATAGAAGTCGTTTTAAAGAAAGGTTAGGTCTGAATTTTTCAGATCTTGATCAATCAGGAGCTGGCAGGTTATGGGTTCATGCACTTTCAGTAGGTGAAGTCTTATCAGCAATTCCTTTGCTTGAGGCATTGAAAAATAAACATCCATCAAGAGAGATTGTCCTTTCTGTAAAAACGGCTACTGGTTTAGACGTAGCAAGAAAAAAACTTAAAGATACCGTTCACTATTTATTACCAATGCCTCTTGATTTCTGGTGGTCAGCAAGAAGGATGATAAAAAATATTAATCCAATCATTTTTATTTTGGTTGAGACAGACATCTGGCCGGGCTTAATCTCATTGTTAAAGAAGAGGGGGGTAACAACTATCTTAGTGAATGGCAGACTTTCTCCACATACTGCAAAATCTTACAGGAGGTGGAGATTTTTAATCAAGAGAGTGCTGCAGATGTTTGAATTATTTCTGATGCAAACAGAACTCGATAAACGTCGAATTATTAAAGGAGGACTTTGTCCAGATAAGGTCAAGGTTACTGGAAACATTAAATTTGATAAGTCATGGAGACCTCTTAACAATAAAGAACGAGACAGATGGCTTGACCTCCTAAACCTTAAAAACATGCTCATATGGGTGGCAGGGAGCACTCATCATCCTGAAGAAAAAATCATATTTAATGTATTTAGTCAACTTCGTAAATCCTTCCCTGACCTTTCCCTTATAATCGGTCCACGGGAGGCTCACAGGTTTGATGAGGTGTACAATCTTGCCAAAGATTGTGGATTAAAGGTCATAAGAAAAACGCAATTGTCTGTAGACCAGACTGCCACTGCTCCGTACGCTTCATCCCGCGGAGCAGGTCGGGCAAGGAGGCACGAGCGGGAAGGAAACCAGAAATACAATGTTTTCATTCTTAATACACTCGGTGAATTAGGCCAAGTTTATGGCTTAGCTGATATTGCCTTTGTAGGTGGAAGTCTTGCTCCTAAAGGTGGCCATAACCTTTTAGAACCAGCATTTTTTGGTATACCTGTCCTTTTTGGTCCTTACACATATAATTTTACTACTATGTCAGAATTAATGATCAAATACAGGGGCGGCAAAATGGTTGCTGATGAATCAGAATTGCTCAACGTTATGTTAGAACTATTAGCTCAAAAAAGTAAAAGAAACGAGATGGGAAAAAGGGCTAAGGAATTTGTGGAGCAAAATCAGGGAGCTCTTGCGAGGGTAATGGGAATCCTTGAACCTTATATTGAAGGGAAAATTCGAAATTCGAAATCCCTGGCCCAGACCTGACTTACAAAGACTAAGTTTATAGCTTTTACTTCCTAAGTATTACAGCCCCAATAGACTATTCCAGATCACGTCGCACCAGGGCGGGCCGAAGCACGAAACAAATATATATGACCAAAATACAAAACGATATGATTTAGAAAATGGTAAGCTTGCATCTTTAAAAGCGGCTATTGAACTTATGAAAAAAGGATCTATATTGCATATGACTAAATAAAGTTTTGATCATTTATAAATTTGAATTTTAGATTTGTTTCGAATTTCGACCTGCCCGCCATCCGGCAGGCGGGTATTCGATATTAGAATTTTTTCAGTATTATTCGAATTTCAGATTTATTCACAGCAAAGAACCTGGGAATAATCCCAATCTTGGATTATAAAGATGGTTAATTGGTCAATTCTACACACAACAAAGGAAAAGAATCTTTTTACATTTTTTCTGAGAATCCTCTCATTTTTGTATAGCCTTGCTATTCAATTTAGGCTTGTTGCGTATAAGACTGGTTTTTTAAGGGCCAAACACCTTCCCGCTCATGTAATTAGTATTGGAAATATAACCACAGGTGGTACAGGAAAGACACCATTTGTTGCCATGCTCGCCAAGTGGGCAGAAACACATGGATTTAAGGTAGCTATCCTCTCAAGAGGTTATAAAGGAAAGAGAAGCAATGATTCCCTTGTTGTATCTGATGGAAAAACGGTTTTGGCATCTGTCGATGATGCAGGAGATGAACCAGTTATGTTAGCTACAACATTATCTTCTGTGCCTGTATTAATATCCAAAAAAAGATATAAAACTGGATCTCTCGCCTTAAAACTTTTTAATTCAGAGTTACTGTTATTAGATGATGGGTATCAGCACATATCATTGCATAGAGATGTGAATATTCTTCTCGTAGATGCTAAAAGACGATTTGGAAACAGATCGCTGCTACCCCTGGGCCCTTTGAGGGAGCCGATTGAGCAGATAAAAAGAGCGGATATTATTGTTATCACCAAATGCACAAATACGCATTCTGGAGGTAAGCTCGTCGATTATTTTAAAAAAAATTTCCCTGCGAAATCGATCTTTCGATCTAAGTATTTTCCTAATCAAGTCATATTTCCCCTTGCTGGTAATACACATCCGCCGGATATTTTGAAAGGGAAAAATGTTGTGGTTTTTGCAGGGATAGCACATCCAGATGATTTTTTAGAGACGGTAAAAAGTTGTGGGGCCAATATCGTGCACTTTAAAGCTTTTTCTGACCACCACTTTTTTAGCAAGCATGAGATAGAAGAGCTTGTATCGTGGAAAAAACAATCAAATGTAGATTTTTTATTGACCACAGAGAAAGATTGGATAAGGATTGACAGTAAAATTGATCCTGATTTGGACATTGCTATATTAACTATAAAGATAGGTCTTCTTTCTGGTGCGAATACCTTTTTTGAGAGCATCAAGCAGGGAATTATTCAATCAAATGTGGAAAAAAATGAGAGTCAGGTCCAGGCATAAAATCTCAAATCAGGAGGTTAGAAAAATACTGGTTAGATCTGCTAATTGGATAGGGGATACAGTAATGATGATCCCCTCACTAATGGCACTTAAAAAGACTTTCCCTCATGCTCAGATAACAGTCTTGGCTAAACCTTGGGTTATTCCACTTTTAGAGAATCATCCTTCAGTGGACAAAACAATGATCTTCGCCAAAGGTGACAGTATTTTTACCTCATTAAAAGAATTAGTAAGGATTATATCGTGGCTGAGGGCTGAGAGATTCGATCTTGCTGTTCTCTTTCAAAATGCCTTTGAGGCCGCATTTCTTGCCTATACAGGAAAGGTTAAATATAGGGTTGGTTACACTACAGATGGAAGAGGATTTTTATTGACCCATAAAGTGAAAAGGGATCAACATATTCTTTTAGTTCATCAAGTTGAATATTTTCTAAGTCTCATAGAGGCTATGGATTGGCATGTTGAAGAAAGAGAGCCTATTTTATATGTTAACGACGAGGATAGCAGGTCAGGCTCTTTAATGTTATCTTCTATGGGCATAAAAGATACTTCTTTTATTTTTGGAATTAATCCAGGTGCTGAGTATGGGTCGGCTAAGAGATGGCCAGAAGAAAAATTTGCTGTTATTGGCGAGTGGGTTGCCAAAAGATGGAATGCCAAGGTAGTAATATTCGGCTCTCTTTCCGAGACAGAAATAGCTGCTAAGGTAGCAAATTTAATGCATACCGCCAATCCTGTCAATCTCTGTGGACATACGACATTACGTCAAGCAATGGCATTAATCAAGAGATGTAATTTTTTTTTAACAAATGATTCCGGGCTTATGCATATTGCTGCTGCTTTTAATATTCCCTTGGTGGCTATTTTTGGCCCTACTGATCATGTTGTAACCAGTCCGGTTAGTAGTAATGCAAGAATAATCAGGCATAGTATAGATTGTAGCCCCTGTTTAAAAGAGGTGTGTCCTTCCGATCATAGGTGTATGTTATCCATTGAGCCAGGAGAGGTTTGGGAACAAATGGAAGGTTTGAAAAAAGAATTAAAAATTTAAAAATCTAAAATTGAATGAGATGCGACCGGCAGTATTTATAGATAGAGATGGCACTATTAACGAACAACGTGGTTATATAAATCATATAAGCCGATTTGTGCTCTTGCCTGGTGTGGGAAAGGCCATATTCCTTTTAAACAAGAATAATCACATCGTTGTGGTAACTTCTAACCAATCAGGTGTAGCGAGAGGTTACTTTCCCATACAATTGGTAAACGAGATCCACGAGTTAATGGAGTTGAAATTGACAAAAGATAACGCACATGTGGATGGGATTTACTTCTGCCCACACCATCCAGATGGAGTTGTGCCTGAATATAGCAGGGAGTGTAGTTGTAGAAAGCCGAATGTAGGCCTTATAAAACAAGCTGAAGTTGAATTAGATATTGATATGGAAACATCATACGTAATCGGGGATCGCTTACTTGATATAGAATTTGCACATAATGCAAATCTACCCGGTATCTTGATATTAACCGGTTATGGCAAGGGAGAATTAAAATATAGTATGCCTCATAAAAGTATAACACCTGCTTATGTGGCAGAAGACCTATTACGTGCAGTACAATGGATTTTGAAACAGGATAAATAACTTAATGAATAACAATCCAAATATCTTAGTAATTAAATTGAGCGCAATCGGTGATGTTGTTCATAGCTTGCCTTTCCTGGAAGTTTTAAAAGATAGATTCCCTTTATCTAATATTGACTGGGTGGTTGAGGAAGATGCATCTGGCATAATAGAGGATCATCCTGATATAGATCAGTTGATAGTTTTTCCTCGAAAGGCCTGGATAAAGAGAATTATTAAGAAGGGCGAATATCGCAGCGTTGGAAAAGAGGTGGCCAACTTTCTTAAAGAGCTTAAGAAAAAAAAATATGATATTGTCGTTGATCTGCAAGGACTTTTTAAAAGTGGCATATTAACCTTCATTGCCAGAGGGAGAAGAAAAATTGCGCTTAATGGAGGAAGAGAGGCTAGTTCTATTTTTGTTAATGAACGAGTGGCCATTCCTGATACAAATATACATGCCCTTGAGAGATATTTATATATCGCCAGATACTTGGGAGTAACTGAGCTTGACTGGAATGGCCAAATTCCCACTGATGCTACAGATAAAAGATATGTTAATCATCTCTTACAAGAGATTGGTAATGACAGAACCTTGGTAGCAGTTAATCCACTGGCCAAATGGGAAACCAAACTCTGGGGCTTGGATCGATTTGCTTGCCTGGCAGATAGAATAAAAGAAGAATTGGGAGCAGTGGTTATTTTCACTGGAAGTGAAAGTGACACAAAAGCAATAAAAACTATTCTATCAAGGATGAATACAAAAGCTCTAAATTTAGCTGGAAAGAGTAGTTTAAAAGAATTGGCATACCTTTATCAAAAATGCGCCGTGGTAATATCTACTGATACTGGCCCAATGCATGTAGCAGCAGCTATGACCTCTCCTGTAGTGATAGCCCTTTTTGGTCCTACCTCTCCTTTTAAAACTGGGCCCCATGGATCAAAACACAAAGTTATCAGGGCTGGCCTTGAGTGTAGTCCATGTTTTAAAAAGAAATGTGATGATATGTCATGCATGAAGAAGATTACAGTGGATATGGTTTTTAACACGGTTAAAGAAGTATTTAATGAATAAAATGGTTTGATTGGTTTCATTAGATGAATTCGTTAATTGGTTACACCTGACACACTCTAGAAACACAGCAAACTAATCAGAGGAGGGTATAGATATGGCTATAAGCAAAGAACTGCTGGAAATTTTAGTGTGCCCACAGTGCAAGGGGGAGATTAACTTAAATGCAGCTGGAGATGGGCTTATATGTGATAAGTGTAAGCTCTTATATGAAATTAAAGATGATATACCAGTTATGCTTATAGATGAGGCAAAGAAAATAAAAGAGGATTAATTGGATATCTCTATCATTGTCGTTAGTTTTAATACAAAAGGCCTGTTGCTTGATTGTTTGTATTCCGTATTTGAAACAGTCAAGGGGATATCTTTTGAGGTTTGGGTTGTGGATAATAATTCTACTGATGGGACAGTAGAAGCGACGAGAGAAAAATATCCAACTATTAAAATAATTAAAAATACGGAAAATTTAGGTTTTGCTGCTGCAAATAATCAGGCATTCAGGCAGATGAATGGCGATTATGCCCTATTGCTTAACACTGATACTGTATTGACCAATGGAGCTGTAAAAGAGCTTTTTGATTTTATGGAAGCTAATCCTGAGGCAGGCATGGCATGCGGGCAGCTGTTAAATCTTGATGGTTCAAGTCAAAATTCTATTGCTAATTTTCCTACGACGTTAACCCTTCTTTCTAACGAGACTCTTCTAAGAATCTTATTGCCTAAAAAATTTCCAAGCAAAAGAAGAGAATACGTATCTCCTTTAAAAGTAGATTCATGCATTGGCGCCTGTTTGATAGCCCGAAAAGAGGCTATGGACGATATAGGACTCTTTGATGAGAGGTATTTCTTCTTCTTTGAAGAGACTGATTGGGCTTACAGAATGAAGCGTGATGGATGGGCTATTTATTTTGTCCCCACGGCAAAAATATTCCACGCCCAGGGAAAGACAGTGGGAAATACTTTAAATTCAAGGATTATGTTTTATAAATCAAGGTATCTTTTTTTTAAAAAGTGGCACCCACACTCCTATCCGTTATTCCATTCAGTTATATTTTTAAGGTTGCTAGCCAACATCATTCTCTCTCTCACAGGCCTATTATTTACTGGTGGCTTCAAAAATTCGATAAGGAAAAAATTTATTGTGTACGCTCAGTTACTTATCTGGCATCTGCATGGATGCCCGAAAAAAAATAAAGGCGAAACAAATGTTGGTTAAAGGCAAAAACTTCTCATTAGATAACATCAAAAGTATTCTACTGATACAGTTGGGGGATATAGGTGATGTAGTGCTTACAATCCCTACCATAAAGGCACTACGAGACAATTTTCCTTCGAGCATGATCTTCATGATTGTAAGGAAACACGCAAAAGAATTGATAGAGGACTGTACATGGGTTGATGGTCTGATATCAGTGGAAAAAGATAAAAGAAGTCTTAAAGATAAAATACTTTACCACAAAAGCTTTTTTCAAAACCTACGAAAGAAAAGATTTGAAGTTGCCATCGATTTGAGAGCCGGAACAAGGGGTGCTATACTATCTTTATTGAGTGGGGCAATGTTGAGGATAGGAAGATATGCAGATGACGGCACATTGTGGAGAAATAGGCTTTTTACTCATCTAGTTAAACCAGCGAACGAAATACAGCAATATTCTGCACTGCACAACCTGAATATTTTAGCCCCTTTTAACCTAACCATCGAAGATACCTCTCCAGAGCTCATTGTCACAAAAGAAAAGGAAATAGATGCGGAAAATATCTTAAGGAAAGAACAAGTGCCTTCTGATAAGCCTATAATTGCCCTGCATCCTTTTTCCCGGTGGAAATACAAGGAATGGCCAATTAGAAATTATATAAAACTAATCAATTATATAGGCTCAAAATATAAGGTCTCTATACTAATAACAGGTTCAATTGATGAAAGAGATAGGGCATCTGAGATAGCGAAGAGCTGTAAAATAAATGTTCATAACCTGGCAGGAAAGATCTCTCTTGGGGATTTGGCTGCTTTTCTCAATAGATGCAGCGTATTAATCGGGATAGATAGTGCTCCTATACATATTGCTGCAGCAGTCGGTACACCGACTATTACAATATTCGGACCGTCTTCCCCTGTAAATTGGGCCCCAAGGGGTAGGCAACATAAAATTATCACTAAGAATCTCCCGTGTGTACCATGCAGGCAAAAGGGTTGCAATAATAGTGAGGTGAGCCGATGCCTTGAAGAGTTAAGCGTAGATGAGGTAATTCCCATAATTGACGACAAACTCATGGAGATAGGATCTGCACTAACACGGTGATAATTCAATCAGGGCTTTGTGATAACTTCACTACTCAAAGATTTTTTCTTATTCGAAAATAAAATCCGGGAGAACAATAAGAAATTTGTTCGGAATCTTAAAACAAGAGCGATACAATACCTTATTTAGGAAGAAAAGCGCTGGTTGTGGAAAAGCTTTGATTGTATAAACAAAAAGGCGTCTAAAGATTTTATTAGGCTTGAGGAATAAAGACACCCTGACGCGAGAATGTTAATCCTTTTCAAGATTACGCGATAACAAATAACTGTTATCTTGTTGATATATGGTCATCCAACCTGGCAACAACAGCTATGCTATGCCCGGAGAACATTTTTGAGATGATCCTGGCAAATAAATTGGCCACTGGAATACGCTTCAATGCTTCTTTTACCGTTTCAGAATGGTAGTCTTTGGTCTTCATCACATGAAAGCCACATATCCGGAGTAGCTGCTTCACTGTTTGGGGAGTAAAGTGGTACAAGTGGTATGGTAAGTCCCATCCAACCCATTCTTTCCAGTTCTTGCGGGCATCTGTTCCTTCATGATTAGGGACGTCTACTATAAGAACACCATCATTTTTTAACCAATCTCTGGCCTTTAAGATTGCCTTTCGGGGGTCGGAAGTGTGTTCAAGAAAATGCCACATGGTGATGATATCAAAACTCTGGTGTGGTAGTTCTACCCCATCTATCAACCCAAAAGTTATAGAAAGGCCAAGTTTTTAAGTGGCATGTTGCGATGCCCATCCTGAGATATCAAGCCCCTGTACATCATATCCATAGTTGCGGCATGCCGCCAGAAAATACCCATAGCCACAACCGACATCTAAGACTCTCCCTTTTCCTTTTATTCCCTTGAAAAACCGTATTTGATGCGTTTCAAGACTAAGCCTTTTCTTGAATTCAGGCGAGTCAAGCTTTCCTCCCCCTATAAAATGTCCCTCGGAATATTCCTTGCTATAAAGTTTTGCTATATCTTCTTCTGAAGGCTTCGGATCTAAAAATCCCAGCCCGCAAGAAGGACACTTGTAGACATGCCATGAGTCCATTTTTATCAGGGCTTCCCTATACCTGGCACCACAGAGGATGCAAAATTCCGGGGCTTTTTCCATTTTTTAAACTATTTTTTTAATAAGAAATGGTGTTTTAACTATTAAAAAATTATTATAATAAACCTATAAAGGGAGATTAATCAGAATTGATATCGTGAATTGATATCGACTCAAATCATCAGTGTTGACATACAAAAACACTTTCTCTATATTCCATAGGCATAATCACAAACCTTGTCCAGTCTATTAGTCTTACTTAAGAGAGAAAAATATGTTGAAGGTCTTGATTGGCATTCCTGTGTTGGACAATATTGAGATGACACGGGTATGTTTACAAAGTCTTTACCAAAATACAGATACCAACAGATTAGATCTCGATATCTCTGTGGTGATCATTGACAATGGATCGAGTGACGACATTGCTGGTCTTATAAAAAGAGAGCTTGAGAGGGCTCAATTTCCAACCTATTATTTTAGAAACCCTCAAAATTTGGGGGTAGCCATAGCATGGAATCAAATACTGCGATTTTCTCCAGATACCATTTATGGAGAACCTTTCCCCTTCAACTACTATGTTATCTCAAATAATGATATCCTTTTCGGGCCTGACTGGCTGCAGCCCTTGGTCGAAGTTATGGAGGTCGATGATAGCGTTGGTTGGGTATCTGCTTTGGAAAACGGCTCTCCAGTCATGCAAGAATTACTTGATGCACATTCAAGGACTAAGAGGTACTATATAAATCCCAATAAACCCTACTCTTCAGAAAATATTATCGAAAGCGTGAAAAAAGTATACGATCAATGGGGTGGTCATGAATCCTTCTGCCGATTTGTGAAAAGCCATAGTTTGCCCCTTTTTATCAAAGGGGGACGATCTGCGGTGTGTTTTATGATAAGACCTGCTATGATCGAGCAGATTGGATTTTTTGATGAGGATTATTCTCCAATTGGAATTTCAGAAGACCTGGAGTATTTTCTAAGGATAGAAAGGATAATTACCCCACCGTGGTTAACAGAAGAGATGTATCCAGAAGAAAGTAAGTGGAAATACGGTTTTTGCAGTAAGAGCATTATACACCATAACTGGTGTATGACACGGCAGGGTTTTCATTTTGATGGGCGGAAATGGGAAAAGGAAAAAGAAAAGAATTGGAGGGCCAAGTTTGGTAAATCGCGAAAGTTTTATATTAGACATTTCCTGTCCATGTTTTTCATGCCAATAATTACATCATTTCTGATAAATTTCGTACTTTTTACCCTCCCAGTTCATTAAATACTCGTATCATCTTGTGATGATTCTTTTTTACAGAGTATTTTTTGCCTGTCATGGAAGCCTCTATTGACATATTTTTTAGCCTTTCTCGTAACATGAGGGCTTTCATCGCTTCTACGAGCTCCGCTGAACGAGGTGGATGTGATATGATATATCCGTCTTTTTCGTTTTTTATAATTCCTGCTGCTCCATTATAGATTGTAGTGATCGCTGGTAAACCGCATGCCATTGCCTCTATCACGACCAGGGAACATGCATCGTAGAATGTAGGGAGTACCAACACGTCGCAGTTTGCATAGTAGTCTTCCGGGGTCTTGGTAGGACCTGTAAATATTACTGTATCTTCAAGGCTTAACCTTTTCACTCGTTTTAAAAGCAAAGGGTAAGGTCGCTCTCCTACTACCACGACCTTGAAGTTAGTAAAATTCAATTTCTTTAATTTTGCCGCGGCCTCAATCAAGGGCACTATCCCCTTTTTTTTAAGATCATAAGATATGAAAAGAAAGGCTATATCATTATCGGTTATCCTTAGTTGTTGTCGCATCGAGCCTCTCAGATGTTCTTTTAGGTCTATATTATACTTTGTGGTGTCGATGCCGTTGTATATAACCTTTATTTCCTTCTCATTTATGTGGTAAAATGATGTAAAATCTTTTTTGATCATCAGCGAGATTGCTATAATTTTTGGTTTTGGATCAAGCCTGAATGGTGCGGACTCTATCCAATTTCTAACCTTATCTTTTAATGAAAAAACGATGAGCAGACGCTTTATCGAGCGTAAAAATATATTCTTTTCCGTATAAAGCTTTCTGGCTGTTGAGAACCGATGGACGCCACCGTGGCTTTGATATACATTCATATATATAGTATTTCCGAACCCAAGAATTACATCAAAGGCTTGACTCTTTACCATCTTTTTATGTTTCAAGGCAAACAAAATCATCTTGGCCCAAGATGGTAATAATTTTGGAATCTTTATCCTGTGGAAAACGGCGGCACGTGGTTCACCATCCCAATTTTGTCCGAAAAGATGTGTTTCCCAGCCATTTTCAGCAAGTGTTGAAGCAAGAGAGACAGCATATGACTCTGCTCCGCCTTTGTGCTTACTAAAATTTTCTATTGCCAATGATATTTTTTTCACTTATATAATCCTATCTTACTCGAATTACCTCGATGTGATTTCTTGCTGAGAATGAATGTTATGAAGCTGTTAGGTATGTAGGTAATAATTAAAGGGTTACAAAGATTTTTTCTTTTCAAAAGAAGTCTCTAGTTCCCGAAGCTTAACATATCTGACAAACATAGCATAGGCAGATGTAACGGCAATGATGAATCCAGCTAAGCCATCTAAAAAGCCTAGTTTAAGCAAATAAACTTCCAAAAACTTAAAGGTCGGCCGCAGAAAAAGTAACGAGATATGGTAACGTTTTCCTTTTTCATACATGTCTTCTGCCATTAGGCTGGAAAAACTGTTCACTGTTTGAAGTTGTCCAGAGATAATACCTTTATACGGATAGTGTAAAAGGTCTTCTTTTAGATCTCCTATGCTTCCCTGTATATCAACCCTCTCATGTACCCGTCCTCCTGTCCAGTGCCCTCGTTCACGTCTAAAAAGGCGAAGTTGTCTGTCAGGATAGTAACCACTGTGATTTATCCATCTTCCCTGATAAAAAGAGCGACGAGGAATTCGGTATCCATCTTTGGCATCATCTTTTTTAATTTCACCCAAAATCTCGTCGCGCAGGGTTGCTGTGATCTCTTCATCTGCATCCACACTCAATATCCAACTCCCATTAGCCTTTGAAATAGCAAAGTTTTTTTGATCAACATATCCAGGCCATGCTTTCTGATATACCTTATCTGTATATTCTCTGGCAATTTCAACTGTTTTATCCTCGCTCATTGAATCAACAACTATTATCTCGTATGTCCATGTTGCGCTCTCAAGGCATCGCCTGATATTGGGTTCTTCATTTCGGCATATGACACACACAGAAAGAGTCATGACTACTTCATTATTGCACTAGTTAAAAATTGCAGATTACAAATACACTATCACCGATTGTTAAAAGATTAATTCTTTACAAGCAGATGAAAAGTATCATTGGATTAGCCAGATTTAATTTTGTCGAGTGTAAATTTGGCGCGATTATAAGGTAGAGAGGTATGTGGGTCAACAAAAAAACAAAAGTAGCGTTGCGAACTATTTTACATTTTTACTAACTTTTGAGCCAAAAAATGGTAATCGACCAATCCAAGCTTATAGTAAATTCAAAATAATTCTGAAGTAATCCTCATTAAGGTGATTGTTTTTAAAAGGTAAAAATGATTCAGCCTCGAATGTCCTTTTGAATTAAATAACTATAATGCATCGAAAAACAATACTCCTATCCCAGCACACTGCTGCGGATAAGGGAGAATTAAATATGTTGAGTATATGGGAGAGCTAATAGGCAGTCAATTAAAATTGGAAATTATCTTCTAATACTTTTTGGTGTCATTTCTTAACATCCTTTTCACTTTATCCAAAAACAAGAATATGTTATATTTTAAACCCTTTAAGAATTGTTCCTACAGAAAATTAATTTAGAGAGGATGAATTTAAAATTATCTCATGTTATTAGAATATTTAACAGTTTGCTATGATTAAAGAATAATGGAAAGCTGATATGACAAATATTGATAAGAGTTATTTGAATAAGGGAATCAATAATTTCAGAAAATCAATGATCCTTGTTGTCGGCGATATCATGTTAGATAGATTTATATGGGGAAATGTCTCAAGAATTTCCCCGGAAGCGCCTGTACCTGTAGTTGAGGTTGAGCATGAAACCGTCATGTTAGGTGGTGCTACCAATGTTGTTAATAATCTCGTCTCCTTAGGTGGAAGTGTGATGATGTGTGGAGTTGTGGGAAATGACTCTACAGGAAAAGAGATAATTTCAAGATTAGATGAATTAAATGTTGATACTGGTGGTATCGCTATAGAAGTTGATAGACCTACGAGTGTTAAAACAAGGATAATAGCCCATGACCAACAGGTTGTCAGGTACGATCGAGAAATAAAAATATCCTTAAAGCCAAAGACTACCAAAGGCATTCTAGATTTTATTAATGAAAAAAAGGAAAATCTCTCTGCCCTTATAGTTTCTGATTATGGTAAGGGTGTTATCTCACGCCAGCTTATGGATGGTCTAAAAAGCATAACCTCGGATTGTGATTTTCCGGTAACAGTAGATCCAAACGTTAAGAATTTCCCGCTATATAAAGATGTAACTGTAATCACACCCAATCATAATCAGGCAGGAGAAATAGCAGGCATACAAATTATTAGTGAAGAAGACCTAAAGAAGGTTGGAAAAAAGTTATTAAATAATAAGAAATGTAAAGCCTTGTTGATAACCAGGGGTAAGGATGGTATGACCCTTTTTGAACAACAGGGTAGGGTAACACATATTAAGTCAATAGCAAGAAAAGTCTATGACGTGACCGGTGCCGGAGATACAGTTATTGCTACGCTTACGCTTGGAATAGCTGGGGGTCTTGATCTAAAATCTGCAGCCTATCTATCTAATCTTGCAGGAGGTATAGTGGTTGGCGAGATAGGAACATCAACCGTAAAGATCGATAACCTTAAAGAGTTGATTAACTCTCGTATTTAACATTCATTGACCGTTGTTTGTTATCTTTTTTAACCGACTAGGAAATGCTGTCAAATAACCACTGACATTACCAATGAGTACTCCTCAGAAAGAAAAAAAGGTAAAAATGATAAGTAGCCTCTTTTCTCGAGAAGGGGAATTGATAGAGAATGTTATTACGCAGATGGAAACGTTTTTTGGTCCAACTGATTGGATAAGTAAAAAATTTATTTTTAACAGAACACGATATTATGAAAAAGAAATGGGATGGCCTCTTTATAGACGATTTATATCTTTTTCCAAGCTTATCAGTTCAGATTCTATTGTAGATATAAAGTTGACGACCAATAAAATTGAAAATGAGCATCGTTTTGATAAAAAAAGGCGGATTAACATTGATCCAGGCTATATATCTTTAGAAAGGTTGGTTCTTGCTACCGGTAAAAATTATATCCATAGAATTTATTTAACAAAGGGGATATATGCAGACCTTACACTTGTCTTTCATGCTGGCACCTTTAATCCTTTGGTATGGACATATCCTGATTATAAAGATGAAGCGGCCATTGGTTGTTTTAATATGATAAGGAATAATTATTTACAACACTTAAGAGAACAGGAGCAATAGACAGATAATTATGCTTAAAAGTATGACTGCATATGGCAGTGCTGAGTCCTTAAAAGATAGCCTTGAATTTATTGTAGAAATTAGGTCGGGAAATTATCGGTACAGAGAAATTGTTCTAAGGCTTCCCCAGAGCTTACAACCATTTGAGGAAAAAGTCAGGTCTGTAGTGTCTTCTACGGTTAAGAGAGGTAGAATTGAAGTTTCCATTCAGATTAAAGATAATGGCAATAAAGGTTTAAAGCTTGAATTAAACAGGCCATTGGTAAAGGCTTATATTCAGGTTTTCAAAGAGCTGAATGAGGAACTTGAATGCAAGCAACGCATCGATCCATCTTTTTTCTCTCAGTTAAAGGATATTATTATTACCAAACAGGATAGCATTGATATAGAAAATGTGTGGCCTGATTTAGAGGATGTTATTAATAAAGCCTTATGCTCAATGGAATCCATGAGAATAAATGAAGGCAGGGCTTTGGAGAAAGATTTTTTAGAACGATTAAATAGGATCACGAGATATATCGATGAGATAAGAAGTAGGACCACGGTAATAGTTGAAAGCTACAGAGATAAATTAATGCAAAGGATTAATAAATTAATAAAAACTATTGAAATAAATGAGGATCGGATTATACAAGAAGTAGCTTTAATGGCAGACAAGGCTGATATTACAGAAGAGCTTATTAGGGTAGAAAGTCACTTAGAGCAGTTTAGAAATTTCATAAATCAGGATGATGTGATTGGAAGAAGACTGGATTTTTTATTGCAGGAGATAAATAGAGAAGTTAATACGATGGGGTCTAAGGCGGCGGATTCTTTAGTTTCCCAGCTCGCAGTAGAAATTAAGGCTGAATTAGAAAAATTGAGAGAGCAGATTCAAAATGTGGAATAGGCACTTTAGCACACTCAAATATGGGAGATAAAACATATGGATCCAACTTTACTTAATATTGGCTTTGGAAATTTCATTATATCAAGAAGGGTGATAGCCATTATCTCACCATCCTCAGCACCGGTTAGACGGCTTCGTGAAGAGGCGAGAGATGATAAAAGGCTTATTGACGCAACTCAAGGCAGAAGAACACGATCAGTAATTATAACAGATAGCAATCATGTGATACTGTCTGCTATTCAATCTGAGACAATAGCACAAAGATTTGCTCCAGACGGTACAATACGGGGTGAGGATTTGCTATAGGTCTAAATTCAAAAAATTAAGAGTTGACAATAAAGAGATATGAAAGAAAAAGGACAAATCTTTGTAATAACCGCTCCCTCAGGCGCTGGAAAAACCACAATAATAAAGAATATATTAGAAAAAGATGTGGGAGGAATTGGTTATTCCATTTCTCATACTACTCGAAATCCTAGAAAAGGGGAGTCTCACGGGTTACATTATTACTTTGTTGACAGAGAAAATTTTGAAAAAATGATTGAGGCTCATGAATTTGTTGAATGGGCCGTTGTCTATGATCACCTATATGGCACTTCTATTTCAAGTATAAACCGTGAATTATCCTCAGGAAAAGATTTTTTGATGGATGTCGATATTCAAGGGTCTCAAGAGATAAAAAGGCAATTTCCTGATTCTTTATCAATATTCATTCTTCCTCCATCACTAGACATTCTTAAAGAAAGACTACAGAAGAGATCACCGAATGACAAAATGAACATAGACCTGCGGCTAAAAAAGGCAGCAGAGGAAATTCAGAGATGTCGAGATTACGATTTCATTATTATTAATGATGATCTAAAAAAAGCTATAAAAGAACTAGAGGCAATTATTGTTGCGCAGAGGGCCAATAAAAATAGACGTTTTCCTCTCATTAAAAAGATATTCCACTTATAAAAAATGTAACTATTAAGGCTATAAGGTTCACCATTCACGGTTAGCTTTTTGTACAATTGATATACGTCTGTTCCGATATAATAGGGACGGGCAGCCGTGAACCTTATAGCTTTGAACCTAAGCAGTTATTAAAAATACCCATAATTATTAAGGTTGGAAATTTGCCCCAGGTTATATCTGGTATAAACGCAGTTAAGGAAAACCTTAGGAAGGGTGAAGGGATAGTTGAACTTTTCATCGCCAAGGGAAAAAAAATTGAAAGGCTGCGAGAAATCCTTGATATCGCAACTCAGAAAAAAATACCGATCAGATTTAAAGATAGGCTTTATTTAGATAAAATATCCTCTAGCTCCTCCCATCAGGGCGTAATAGCTATTTTAAACACATATAATTACCTTTATTTCAATGATTTGATAGAACGCGCCATTTCTAATAAAAGTAAAGGACTTCTCATTGCAGCTGATCACATTACTGATACAGGAAACCTTGGGTCTCTTATACGAACTGCTGAATTTTTTGGGGTTCAAGGCCTTATTTTGCCAAAGGATAGATCTGCTTCTATCACTGATGCTGTGCATAAAAGATCAGCCGGTGGATCAGCGTATCTACCTGTAACTAAAGTGGTTAATTTAGCAAGAGCTCTCAAACAGTTAGCAGATGAAAATTTTTGGGTAGTCGGGGCTGCAGGAGAAAGCAGCACAAATATCTATGAATTTGACTGGAATAGGGATCTTGTTTTAGTAATGGGAAATGAGAGTAAAGGATTAAGTAGGGTTGTCAAAGATCAATGCCATCATCTGGTGAGCATACCAAGATTAGGCAAGCTTGCTTCTCTCAATGTATCTGTTGCTGCAGGAATTATACTTTCTGAAATAGTAAGACAAAGAGATAACAGCTGTAGGAATCTCTCAGGAAAACAATAACAGAAAAAAATTAAATAATCATGACAGTTAGTATCACAGATATCAAAGGAGTCTCTGTTGGTCATGCATCAGATTTTGAGGGATTAACAGGCGTTACAGTTATACTTACTCCATCTGGTATGACTGGTGGAATTGATATTAGCGGATTTGCCACGAGTTCAAGACAGATTGATGCACTGAGCGCATCTCATATCGTACCAAAAGTTCATGGAATCTGTATTACCGGTGGTAGTGCATACGGGCTAGACGCCGCTTCTGGTGTCATGGATTACCTTGAAGAGAGGAACAGTGGATTTGATGTAGGAGTAGCCCGAATCCCTATTGTCCCAACTGCTGCGATTTTTGATCTAAGAGTAGGTTCAGCAAAAAGGAGACCGGACAAAAATATGGGCTATCGTGCATGTCAGCAGGCAACTGATGGAAAGATTGCTGAAGGTTCTGTTGGAGTAGGAACTGGGGCAACAGTCGGCAAGTTTTATGGAACCGAGCAGGCAATGAAGGGTGGGGTAGGTATTGCAGCGAATACACTTAACAATGGTTTAGTCGTTGGAGCTTTGGTAGCAGTAAATGCTTTTGGTGATATAAAAGATCCAATAAGTGGAAGGATTTTGGCTGGAGCAAGGAAGGCGAAAAAAAGCATGGAATTTGCCGATACATTAGGGCTCATGAGGAAAGGAGTTCAACGGCCTATTTCAGCGTTTCAGAATACGACAATTGGTGTAATTGTCACCAATGCAAAACTAACCAAACAAAATGCCTCGGCTGTAGCTAAGATAGCGAGCAACGGCCTGGCAAAGGCTATCAGTCCCGGGCACACTATATATGATGGTGATATTATTTTTACACTTGCATCTGGCGAGATTGAAGTTGATTACTATACAGTAGGGCTTATGGCTGAAGAGATGCTTATAAGGGCAATAATCAGGGGAATTACCACTGCAAAAGAGATAAAAGGAATACCATCATTTCTTAGCCTAAAGTAGACCTCAATGATATCCCTTTAAGAAAAGTCACGGTAGAAATACATTAGGCCGAGCAGAAAATACAATCGCTTCGCGAAAGAAATCCGTTTTTTAGGCATCCAAACGCTGAGATTAAAAGGATGGTTTTATATTTGTCCGCTTCGTCCCGGTGGGACGAGAGTCCCTTCGGAAAAGGGCATGATATATAATAGCTTGCCAGATTGGCCAGCTATTATTCTGTGGGTGCCTGCGATTTTAATATTGTTTACCTTAATTCCATTGCGGTCACACCGAGAAAGTTTTAAAGAGAATTAAATGAAAGGAGATTTCAGAGATAAGCTGAGAAAAATAACTAAGGCAGCATTTTTAGGCTTTCTTGGTACCACCGCAATGATCCATATCACTCTGCTTTTTATACCTGTTTTGAGAGATTTTGAAAATAGGTATCTTACTGAAAGACATTCTGAATTTGAGATCGCAACATTATTGATTGTTGGTTTTCTTACGTTAATTATGGAACCAGTAACCTATATAGTAAACCTAGCAGTATCTTTAGAAAAACATGGTCTAATAGCCTTTCTCTGGCTTGCACCTGTAGGCATTACTCAGTCCTATGCATGTGTCAGGTGGGTAATACGAAAAAAATCTTGATCAATGAATTTAGAGCTATGAAATATACATGTGTAGATTACCGGTCTGAGATGAAACTTCTGGGCCTAAAAAGGAGATTAGAAGAAGAAAATCTGAGTGAAGAGGAGAGGGCTCAGATAATTCAGGAGATCAAGGAGTTGGAAAAGAAAATGGACATGAATTAGGATAATTTACCTCCTCAATTCATAACCCCTCACCCTAAAATTAAAGTCATAATTCTGCAGTGTATCCCACGTATTTTTTTCCCTTGGACATGATCTTGTATCATCAGGTCCTTTATAGGGATTACCTAAAAGATAGAACCAATTGAAAATAGCATCACCAGAATACTCTAAACTAATCCAGTAACTTCCCGGAAGTAAAATGTAATCAGTGAACGAGAATGGTATCCATTGATAACCATTGAAAAAACCAATTTTTGAAATGTGAATCATATTGCTTTTGGCTATTTTCTTAACGGGCTTGTTGTGCTCATCTTTCATTACTGTCAGCCATAAAAAACCATTTTGCCCACCAAACTTATGCAAGGCGAGGCTTATATCATAGAGTTTTAATGGGTAAGGGATTTCTATTTTTTGGCTATATTTGCGATTAGATGTAACATATTCAGCGGTTTCTGAGACAAAACTCCTGCGTAAGGTCTTTGCGCCCTTTTCATCATGATAGTCTCTGGAAAAGATATCGATTAGGCGTGGAAAGTTAAGGTTACCAAAGGCTCTTTTTGAATATACAGAAAATTGTTTTATTTCTTCTAATGTATAATGCGGCATTGTTGGTTTTTCAGGTCTTTCACGCAGAGAAGTTGGTTTTAACGTAGCTGTCCTAAAGGGTGAAGAAAATAAATTATTCCTAGGAGAAGGTTGTTCTCCAATTGTGGAAAAGGTTTCTCTATCTCTTTCGAATTTAATGGCAATATTTTCTTCCACAGATGGTTGTATGTTTCCACTTGAAGTCCATACAATAGCCCCATCTGTTGAAGCATCATAGGCATCAGGGCCCACCTCGATTGCAATATGTCGTGTAGAAACAAAATTAAGCGTTTGTTGGGGATCATACCCAACCCATCCAAAATTTGGATAATATACCTCAAGCCATGCATGCCTGCCCTGACCAAGCTTAATATTCCAAGAGGAAGTACCTGTTCTCGCCTCCCATCCCTTTTTGGCTGTTATTCCTGTCACTATTCTGACAGGAATTCCACCGCTTCTCAGTATAGCAGCTGAGAGATGAGCATAATTCTGACAATTTCCTATACCACTTTTAAGTGTATACAGGGCATCATACTTGGAAGGATTTACCCTGTAACTCACATGATCTACTACAAAATTAAGTACCAGGCTCACAGCCTGAACCTGGTTTTTTACTTCTTTTAGTAATTTTTCAGCTAAAAATTGAATTTTATTACTATTTGACTGAATTAAATCGCTTGGTTGCAGGTACATTTTGTTTTTTTCGGGGAGTGATTTAACAGGGTAGGGGAACTCACCCTGAAATTTTTTGAGGTATCTATCAAGTGTAATCCGGTATTTAGCAATGGCTGATAGATAAGAGGGGGGCTGAGACCAAGACGTAACTATAATATTATTTCCCCATTGATCGGTTAATTCCTGCGTGTTTGTTGGTCTTACAGATGGAATGAACTGAGAATCGATAATTTTTTGCATTGAGGCTGGATTGCTTTTATTAGGGAATCGAACACTTTTTATACTGAGCTTAGTTATTCCAGAAGGTATACTGATCTTATAAACTACCGTAACATTAAGAGATGATGACATATTCTCAGCAATTAGATATGTCTTTGCCCATAACTGAGGAGCAATAATCAACATGTATACTGTAAACCCTATAGTCATAAGATAGTTGAGATATTTTTTGTTCATAATTTAATGTATTGAAATTTCACTAACTTATTGAAATCATAAATCTTTTTCATATGGAATAATGGAGTAGTTGAGTTTGTGGCAAAGCCCCTAACTTCTTTTCACCCATTCTTTTACCTTGTGAGACTTTTCTTTTGATCGCTCTATAATATCTTCAACATCTAACGTAAGGAGCCTTCTATCCTCCATAACGATATTTCCGTCTATAATCGAATGTGTTACATCATGGCCACTAGCCGCATAGACAAGATGCGAATAAGGATTATACATTGGAACAAGATGGGGCTTATTTGTGTCAATTACTATAAGATCAGCCCTCTTTCCCACCTCTAATGATCCTGTAATTTTCTCAAGCCCAAGCACCTTTGCGCCCTCTATGGTTGCCATCTCCACAAGAGTTTGGGCATTCATTACAGTGGGGTCAAGGTTATTCACCTTATGCAGTTTTGCAGCCATATCCATCTCGCCAAAAAGATCAAGGTTATTATTTGAGGCACATCCATCAGTACCCAGACCTACTGTTATGCCTTTTGCTATCATATCGGGAACAGGTGCTACGCCCGAGGCAAGTTTCATATTGCTTTCCGGATTATGGACTATACACACATTATTTTCTGCAAGTAATTCTATTTCAGATTTGTTGATATGGACACAGTGATTTACAATGAGGTGAGAACCTAAAAGACCAAGATCTTTTAAGTGTTGAACAGGTCTTTTTCTAAACCTTTTTTCTATCTCATTTACTTCTTCTTTTGTTTCTGCCAGGTGAAGAATCAGGGGAACACCTTTTTTAAGGGCTAGATCATTTGCTTTACGCAAAAGCTCCTCTCCACAGGTGAACAAAGAATGTGGTTCAACTGCTATATTTATGAGAGGATCTTTTTCCCATCTTTCAATCAATGCCTCTGTATAAATAAATCCCTTTTCTAATGTTCCGTAATTTGGTGAGGGAAAATCGTAGATGACTTCTCCAACCACACTTCTTATCCCAGTTTCTTTCGCAGCCATTGCTACCTCCTCCTCAAAGAGGTACATATCGCAAAATGTTGTAGTTCCAGATAGTATCATCTCCGCACATGCCAAAAGGGTTCCGACCCTCACAAAATCAGCATCCATCTTCCCCTCCACGGGGAAAATATAATTATGTAACCATTCCATAAGAGGAAGATCATCTGCTAAACCCCTGAAAAGGGACATGGCTGCATGGGTATGGCTATTGATAAGACCAGGAAGTATTAGGCCTCCATGGGTATCAAGATCTTTTTTTGCCTTTATTGCATCTTTTTTACCTTTTCCTATATAAGATATCGTGCTCCCTGATATGGCTACCATACCATTATGAATAATGTTATTCTGATTATCCATAGTGAGAATAGTCCCATTATGGACCAGGATATCTGCCTTATTCATTTTTCTAAATCCTTGATAATTACTGGGAGCAATTTAGTTAAAGAGGAAGATGCCTTTTTGGCATTAGAAATCACCTCTTCCATTGATGTAGCTGTCATGCAATCAGGAAGGTTACAATTGGTGATAGCTACAATTACCAATACCTTTAATCCACAATGAACAGCAGCTATAACCTCATTAACAGTTGACATTCCTACTGCATCACCACCTATTAATCTTAAAAATCTCGTCTCAGCAGGTGTTTCAAGGCTTGGTCCGGTTATACCCACATAGATGCCTTGATTTAAAATAATCTTTTCTTCTCTTGCCTTTTCTTTGGATAAGCCTATAAGGTCTTTATCATAGGCAGAGGTCATATCAGGAAACCTCGGCCCTAATTCATCAATGTTTTTTCCGATAAGGGGATTATCTCCGGTGAGGTTTATATGATCTGTAACAAGCATTACTTCTCCTGGCTTAAAAAGAGGATTTAATCCTCCTGCCGCGCTTACCACAAAAAGGTATTTCACTCCTAAATTTGCCATAACCCTGATCGGAAATGTGATCTCGTTAGCAGTATATCCCTCGTAGATATGAAATCTTCCCTGCATGGCAAGAATAGACTTCTCTGCCATAGTGCCAGAGACAAGGATGCCTGCATGGCTTTCAACAGTTGATTTTGGAAAATGAGGAATCTGTTCATAGGGAATTTTTTTATCAATTTCCATTATATCAGTTAGGTTTCCAAGACCGGTACCTGTGATCATCCCTATGAGAGGTTGGTCTGTTATCCTCTCGCGTATAAAATTGGCTGCTTCAGTTAACTTTTTAACCATAATCAATGCCTCCAATAATTCCTTAAAAAATTAGATTAGATCAATCATAAAGTCAACACAGTTTAGCAATTTTATCCTTGACCGCTGTGTATTAGATTTTTAATATGCATACATAATTTACTAATAAAAAATTGATCTAATGAAAAGAAGTGCCTTTTAACGAGAACATGGTATAACTAAACAATTTTAAATTGAGGAATTCCTTAATCCCTCAATCCCTAAATTCACAAATCCCCTTATCAGTTAGGATTGTTAATGTCTTCCATGATTGATGATCTTTTAAACCCCGAATTTCTTTCAGATAAAACGAAAAAGGTCTCATTAATTCAGACTCACATCTCGCTCGTTATTCTTACAGAGGAGTTTGTATATAAGATAAAAAAGCCTGTCAATTTTGGATTCTTGGATTTTTCAACACTAAAAAAACGACACTACTACTGTCATCAAGAGATTATACTTAACCGAAGGTTATCAAAGGACACATATATAGATGTATTACCAATACTCTATGACGGCAAAAACTACAGAATGGGGGCAGGGAAGGGAAGGATTGTAGAGTATGCAGTTAAAATGAAAAGGCTCCCTGAAGAAATGCTTATGAAATCAATGTTTTTTAGAGGTGAATTAACGGGCGAGCATTTAATAAAAATTGCCAAAGTTCTTGCAAGATTTCATCGAACTGCTCGTAATTCCTTGAATATTAATAAATTTGGCGAGTCAGAAAAATTCAAAATTAATACCGATGAAAATTTTGAACAGATCCAGAAATATATTGGAATGACAATTCAAAAAAGGGATTTTGACACCCTCAAACAATGGACAGAAAATTTTTATAGCTCGAACAGGCCCCTTTTCATCAGCCGGATAAATAGTAAAAAGATAAGAGACTGTCATGGAGATCTCCATATGGAGCATATTTGCCTTACAGAAAATCTCCCAATATTTGATTGTATTGAATTTAACAGCAGATTTAGGTATACTGATACTATAGCTGACATTGCTTTCCTGCTTATGGATTTGGAATATTATGGAGGAAACAGGCTTTCTGAAAAACTTTGGGATTTATACAAGGAAATAGCAAATGAGCACGATGTGAATTCCTTGCTTACATTTTATAAGATCTATAGGGCAATTGTGCGGGGGAAGGTAAACAGTTTCCAGCTCGATGATGCAAATATAGGGAGGGGGAAAAAAGAGGAAGCTAAGGAAACATCGAGTAAGTATTTTAAACTTGCCATGTCCTATATAAAGTAAGGGAATTATGAGGAAACATTTTGTAAATTTCATGAAAAAGGAACTGCAACCTGAAACAGTAGTGATCGCATGTGGACTTCCTGCCTCTTACAAAACGGAAACCACAGAAGTTATAGCCAAAATTAAAGGCTATAAGATAATAAGGGCAGATCTGATAAGGCTTGAAGTATTAAAAAATGAGGACATATTTGATGAGAAGGTTGCATCCGATATGAAAAAAAGGGAGCTAGTCTACAATGAAATATTTTCTCTCGCAGATGAGCTTGTAGCTAAGGATGAAGGAATCATTCTGGATGCAACCTTTATTACCCAAGAGCTAAGAAGGAGGGCTGCCGAAGTTGCCGCAAGACATAACAAAATTTTTGTTATTCAGCAGACACAATGCCCCCAGGAAATTTCTTTTAAAAGGATATCGAAGAGAACCAAGGAAAATTATGAGTCAAATGCCTTAACTATTCAGGCCTATATAAATAATAAAAAAAAGTTTCAGCCAGTTGACTTGGAGGATCTGAAAAGGCTATATCCTTCTCTACATATTTTACATCTTCTGGTTGATACGACTTCGGATTTGATTGATGACTGGAGAGTAATTGGCAAGGTAACCCGCTAAGTGACCTCACGTTAAAGCTGGTCAATGAATACTTGGTCTTGGTAGGCGGCTTCGCTCAGATGCTCATTGTATGTATACTTTGTCCAGCACCAAAGACCAAGAATCCAATAACACATTGTCAATGCAGATGGAAAAAATACCTAAATCAGTCGGAATAATCTTTAAGCACGATTTTGAGCCTGCAAAAAGGGAGTGTCAACGATTAACGCATTGGTTTACAGAAAGGGGAATAAAGGTATACACAGAAGAGATGACATCTAGTCCAGTCTTAAACCAATACTTTGAGGAAGAAACAATTATACCAGATACAGCCGACTGGGTTGTTGTATTAGGTGGAGATGGAACATTACTGGGGGCTGCCAGAAAGATTGGACGATATGGTCTGCCTATTTTGGGTATCAATCTTGGAGGATTAGGTTTTTTAACAGAGATTCCGTTAAAAAGGCTTTATAAGGACATAGAAAAGCTTATAACTGGAGAGATAGCTGTTGAAACAAGGCTCATGTTGCAGGCTAGCATTTTAAGAAATAATGAAGAAAAATGTCGTTTTTCGGTCTTAAATGACGTGGTTATTAACAAAGGTGCATTAGCCAGAATTATTGATCTTAGGGTATCTATTGATGGTCGTTTTTTAACGACTTTTAGAGCAGATGGGTTGATAATATCTACTCCTACGGGCTCAACAGGTTATAATCTTTCTGCTGGAGGCCCGATAATCTACCCGGATTTAGAGGCATTGATATTAGCTCCAATATGCCCATTTACATTGACACATAGGCCTATTATATTGCCCGATAAATCAGTAATAGAGATAGAAATAGGAGAAAATAGCGAGCAAGTCACACTCACCTTTGATGGACAGGTTGGCTTTGATCTTATAACTAATGACAGGGTTGTTATCTCTAAATCAGAAAAAAAACTTAAGCTAATTAAATCCCCTGGTCAGGACTATTTTGATATTTTAAGAACAAAACTGAAATGGGGCGAATCGTCTTACAATGAGACAAACCGGTAAATATCTTTTGTCTATAGATAGAAAGGAAATATGTTATTTGCAATGGATAATAGAATCCTACGATGGCATGGCATCTATGAGAACTATTAATCCAGTAAATGGTGAGATTGAAATCTCTATAGTACCCGGGTGTAAGGAAGATATAGTTTCACTTATAAAATCTTTACAAGAAGAGGGAAGTATCCATGTTAATAAAGAGAAATTGTATTAATAGGATAAACTTTTCTCTACCGTAGGCGCGGAGGTGCCACGTGGATCAATTATTTTATATAAAAACCTTTGGGTGTCAGATGAATGTGCATGATTCTGACACCATCAGCCAAATCCTTGTAAATAAGGGTTATAAAAAAACAGATAGCATCAATGATGCTCATATTATCTTGATAAACACCTGTACGGTCAGACAAAAGGCTGAACAAAAGGCATTAACCCTTATTGGTCGCTTGGCTTCTTTAAAGAGGAAGAAGCCAGATATTATTTCTGGCATCATCGGATGTGTCGCCCAAGAAAAAGGAACAAATCTCCTACAACATTTTCCATATGTTGATTTGGTTTTGGGCCCAAGAAATATTTACCGCATCAATGATTTTCTTGCTCAAATCAAGGAAGGAAGAGGGAAGACCTCCTCCCTTGATTTAACCTGTGAACCATCCACATTAACCACATGTAACGGATACGTAAAAGGAAAGGTTACAACTTTTTTAAAAATTATGGAGGGATGTGATAATTTTTGTTCTTATTGCGTTGTTCCTTTTGTGAGGGGTAGGGAGACAAGCCTTCCAGCAGAAGATATCATTAATAAGTCTAAATATTTGATCAGTCAAGGTATACAGGAAATTACCCTTATAGGCCAAAATGTAAACTCCTACAATACCAAAAACAAGGCCTTGCCAACATTTCCTGGTTTGCTAAAGGAGTTGGATAGTATAGCGGGCTTAAAAAGACTTCGCTTCGTAACATCTCATCCAAAAGATCTATCCGATGAACTCATAGGTTCTTTTGGAGAATTAAAGAGCCTTTGTCCTCATATTCACCTGCCAGTTCAATCAGGCTCAGATAATATACTTAAGCTTATGAATAGAAGATACACAAGAGATAAATATATTTCTTTAGTAGAGCGCATAAAAAAAGTAAGGCCTGATATAACAATTACAAGCGATTTGATTGTTGGATTCCCAGGTGAAACTGAAAAGGATTTTGAAGATAGCCTGCAATTAATAGATAAAATAGAGTTTGATAACCTGTTCTCCTTTAAATATTCTGAAAGGCCCAAAACCAAGGCATTACAGTTGCCGGGAAAATTAGAGGAAAAAGAAAAACAAAGACTCCTATCTATATTGCAGGAAAAGCAAAGAAAGATAACCTTATCAAAAAACAAACTAATGGAGGGAACAATTCAAGAAATTTTAGTAGAAGGCCCTGGGAAAAAAGGGGACAGTCAGCTCACAGGAAGAACGTTAGGAAATAAGGTTGTCAATTTTTTTGCTAAAAAAAATTTCAAAGGGCAATTGGTGAGGGTAAAGATTATTAAAGGTTTTCAAAATTCATTACTTGGAGAGTTAGTTGACAAATATAATCAGAAGGTATATTAGGGTATGTAATCATGGAACAGGAATATCATAAAGAAAATCTTCTGGTTGTTGATGATGAGGTAGAGGTAGGAAAGGTTGTAACAGAATTACTGTCAAGTTTAGGGTTTAATGCTGATTCAGAGAATAGTGGAAAAAATGCATTACAGAGAATAAAAAATGGAAAATATACCTTTTTAATGACTGATGTCAATATGCCAGAACTTAATGGAATTGAATTAATAAAGAAGGTGAGGGAAGAAAAACTTGATATAAGTATAATTGCTATGACTGGTTACGATAAAGACTATGCGTATATGGATGTTATTAATGCTGGCGCAAATGATTTTATTACCAAGCCATTTAAGATTGATGAAATAGAGGCGAAGATAAGCAGGATATTGATAGAGAAAAGGATTAGAGATGAATTAGCCAAATTATCAATAACTGATAACCTCACCGGGCTTTTTAATCAAAGACACTTTCATAATAAACTAAAAGAAGAGGTGAATAGGGCAAACCGCCAGAACCATCCCTTATCCCTGATCCTTTTGGATCTTGATAAATTCAAAGAGTATAACGATACATATGGTCATCTTGCAGGTGATAATATGCTAGCTAAATCTGGTAAGATAATCCTTTCAAACATCAGGGAGAACGTAGACACAGCTTTTAGGTATGGTGGTGATGAGTTCGCAATTATTCTCGTTGAGGCGAATAAAGAAATTGTTCTCAATACAAGTGAAAGACTTAAAAAAGGATTTAAAGAGGGAGATGGTGTTACCGCAAGTGTAGGGTTTGCAACGTATTCAAATGATATGAGTGTAAGTGATTTGATTGCGTTAACAGACAAAGATCTTTATGAATCAAAGAATAAGAATAATAAGTAATATTTTTACAAACACATTATGTCTGATAATATATATTATGTAAACTTAATTACAAATATTAAATTTTTCCTTCCCTATTTACCTTTATTATAAACATTTTAAATTTTTGGAGGTTTTCATTTTTATGAGCAGTGTAGTTAAAAAAAGAAGAAAAAAGATAAGGAAACATAAATATAGAAAATTGCTAAAATCTATGCGTCATAAAAATAAAAAATAGTCTTTCATTTTTTTTTAAAAAATAAAGGGAGACTTAAAACAAAGTCTCCCTTTTTGTGCGCATATGTAAAAATTTTTATGAATACCATCCTCCACCAGTTTTTTTACCGAATTTACCTGCCCTTATCATTGTTTTTAATAGATTTGGGGCGACCCATTTGTTCTCTTTATTTAACTCATTAAAGAAATATTGCGTTACAAAGTATGCGATATCAATCCCCGTCAAATCCATTAGTTCAAATGGACCCATAGGATAATTGAGACCATTCTTTACCGCAGTATCAACGTCCTCAATAGATGCAATGCCTTCCTCAACAATCTTTATCGCCTCGATCATATGGGGAATCATTATTCGATTAACGATAAAACCTGGTGAGTCCTTTTTCACTTCCACCGTCGTTTTACCCATTTTTTGAGCTAGATCTGTAGTAGTTTTTATGGTCTCATCACTTGTTGAATATCCTCTAATTATTTCCACGAGCCTCATTATCGGAACGGGATTAAAAAAATGCATTCCACAAACCTTATCAGGCCTTTTAGTGCTTGCAGCTATTTCTGTAATTGACATAGATGATGTATTGGTAGACAGAATAATATCAGGTTTACATAATTCATCTAACTGTTTAAAAACGTTCTTTTTTAGATCTAAATCTTCAATAACTGCTTCTACAACAAAGTCAACATCTTTAAGGTCATCCATATCTATGGTGCCTTTTATCCGGCCAATAATGGTGTCTTTTTCACTGGCATCTATCTTTCCTTTTTCTACACTTTTGGAAAGAAACCTCTCGATATTTTTCATTCCCCCTTCTACAAATCTCATTTCTATGTCTCTCATGACAACATCACAGCCGATCTGGGCTGCCGCCTGAGCAATACCATTGCCCATAGCTCCTGCGCCAACAACACCTATTTTTTTTATTTCCATAGCTTCTCCTTTGAAATAGCTTTAAATAATTGTTAATGTGTTACATTAGATTTATTACATAACCAATTTAATTAAATATTATATCATGCTTTTTTAAAAAGGAATGCACAATTTTTTAGATTAACGCGTTTTCCTTCTATCACATTCGGAAATAGATAACAAGGATCTAAGTGAGCTATCATAACTAAAATAGTTACCGCATATAAGTTAATCTACGAGCAAAGGGATATATAACCATGCTATCCATAACTTTGGCTTACTTTCGTCACTTTTCACGTAGGCATTACCATTCTCACTCGGTTGTCGAGGTAGCTAGAAAGAGTAGAAGAATTTTTTGGAGACCACCCCAGCGATTGTTCCCACACATCATCACTTTCCATGCAGAGATAAATTCCCAAATTATCATGCCATTTTTTTAATCTTTCTGATAACTTAGCATACATTTCTACCCTGATGGGCTTGAAATATCTCTGTTTACCGTCTAAACCGGTAACAAATTCACCATCAAAGATATATGTACCTGGAAATCTTTTTAAAATACGCCACTTGAGATCTGGCATATACCTAAAAGAGCCAATGCTTATCCAGATAATAGAGGCTGGATCAATATATCTCTCCAAAAGTTGGATAATCTCTTTATATTCATTTTCCCATCCTGAATAATGTATTAAGGGATCAAAATGAAAGGCTATTACAAATCCTGCTTTTTGGCATTCCCGTGCGGAAATGATTCTCTCTTTTAGGCTTGCTGTCTTTCCCTCTCCATTGGCTATAATTCGAGAGGTATTTAAAGACCATGCGACAACTATCCTTTTTCTGTAGCTACTTTTAATAATGTCTTTGAAAAAAGAGGTTTTTGTCTTGAGCTCCAGTATACAGTTCTTTCTGGAAGAAAAAAAAGGAAGTAAAAAATCAGTCCACCCTGTAATATAATTAAGGGAAAGACTATCGGTAAATTCTCCAGTCCCGATCCTGAATATCTTATCTGGATGGTTATCGATAAATTCACCTATCACATTAAGGTTATCTTCTATATTAGTAAAAATCCTTAATGATGGTTGATTGACGTAGGATTGAAGAAAACAGTAACTGCATTCCATCGGGCAGTTGATACCTACATTGAGGATCTGGTATCCGCAGCAGATATATCTCCTTGTACCCGGACAGGATTTAAGAAATTCACCTTTATAGTGGATAAGCCTCAGCGAGTCTTTATCCATCTCTTCAATATCTCCCTTCAAGGCTAATTCATTTGATCCTACACACTTTATTGGTATATTTGGCAATTTTTCAATTATCTTCTTTGAAAGGGAGTCGTTTTCAGCCTCTCTTTCAATCAAGATTCGCCTCACTTTAAATCGTTTCATAGGTACTTTATAAATGCTTTTTTTAAATTCGAAAACCCTGGCCCAGACCTGATCACTCCAGATACGGCGAAATAATGGGATGTATGCAAAAACAGCAGGATCAATAGTATGATAGCCAATCAACGTCGTACCAGGGCAGGCCGAAATATAAAATCCAAAATACTATATGCCCTTCCAAAAATCGGGTATGTGTTTTAATTCAGGTAAGTTGCATAAATCAGCTAACTTCCCTTTAAGATCTGTGCCTTTTCTAAACGTTACTTCGAGCTTGTAATCAGTCCCCTCAAAAAAAGGTGGGGGAATTATTTTAACTCCTAAGGGAAGAGAAAGATTGGAAATACCCTTGTTAAATAATTTTTCAGCCTTAGAAAGGGATGGAAATCTTCTGAATTTCAGTATCTTAACTATTGCTTTTACCTTCTGTGGTTTATTCATCGTAGTATTATGTAAAACCTCTTTAATATCTTTTGAATCTATAATCTCTTTAATTGAGCGCCCTTCCCTGCTGGCAATTTCTTTAATCCGTTGGATGGTCTCCCATTGCTGATTAAAGCTCCATTTTAAAGATGTAAATAGATCATTAATCTCGAGCCGATCATTTTTCTCAATATTTCGCATTAATCCAGCCACCCGTACGGGTAATCTTTCCATAGCGACAGAAATCTTTATTCTCTCTTCTAAATCCTCTAAACCTAAAAATAATTCTAATTGCTGTTTGTTTGAAGGAATACCAAGAATAGGCATGAAATTGGTTACTATTTCTTCTGTGCTAATGAAACGGGTTAGTCTTTGCAAAATCATCCCTTTTTCAATATTATTCAATTGACGATGAATGAGGTTATCATTTAAATTAAATAAAAGCGCATTAAACAGGGAGAAAGCATCAGGCAATATGTTGCATACTATATTGTGCCACCCCAATTCTTTTACAGCCATGAGCCTTCGATAACCGGCAACTACTAAAAAATTGTTATCGGGATTTCTAAGCAGATATGGTGGATTTATAACACCAAATTTTTGAATAGATGCCTTAAATGGTTCCAGGTTGAAATTAAAGCTCATACAGAATGGGCCTGGTGTTAAATCAATATCTGAAATGGCTATATTTACAAGGCTGCTTTTTAATAGTTTTTTTTTCATCATAATCGCCTCTGGAAAGATTTTTTACTAACGCATCAATGCAATGGATTGCATTTAACCATAATTTTTAACAAGGAGACAATGATGAAAATAGTGAAGAGAGTATTTTTCTTGTTAATGATACCAATAATCTATTCATTTTTATTCCTCTCTCTCAGTTATAGTGAAGAGCTCGGAAAAGAATCTAATGAATGGGAGAAGTTAAAAAGGGCAACTGAAGAAACATGGCGAAAGAATGTTCTGGGAATAGAAAGGGAATGGGATGAAACAGAAGCACAGCAGAGACGTCAATTGCAAGAGTTAAAAAGAAGGATAGACCTCCTCTGGGGAGAGGCAGGAGTTACCTCTACAAAAAAGAATTGGATTGATTATAATGAAAATTTTTCAGTAAGGAGCAATATTGATTTTAAAGATGGGACAATAGAAATCGATGCCCTTGTCCCTTTAAATGTTTCAAATCCATATGAAAGAGCTAAGAAAGAAATTTCAGACAAGATGGTGACTTCCTTTATTGCAAAGGGGATTGAGCAAGAGGGTATATTAACAAACCAGTTGAAAACATCAAAGGGTTTCTATGTCACCAATAAAAATCTTAAAAACTATATCCAAAGTGAACTCTTTCCTAAGATAAATAAAGTTCCAACATCAATCATAGGTAATGATGGTAACACAAGATTAAGATTTGGTGCACGGTTTTCCCTTGTACCCGGTCATTTGGGGATACGAGCAGAAAAATACAGGAATACTGTCCAGGCAAATGCAAACCGTTTTTCTCTTGAACCACAATTAATTATGGCGGTAATTCACACCGAATCTTACTTTAACCCCTTTGCCAGATCTCATGCCGGGGCCTATGGTTTAATGCAGGTCATTCCACGATATGCAGGCAGAGAGGCGTATCAGTTTATCTATAGACAGGATAGAATCATTACACCACCCTACCTTTACCAGCCTGTTAATAATATCAATCTTGGCTCCGCGTATCTTTATCTCCTCTACAACAAACATTTTGCCGATATTCAAGGAAGGGATAAACGTCTCTTGCTAACAATATGCGGCTATAACTGGGGTCCAACTGCTATCAGACAAAAGATTGTTCAGAGATATCAGATCTCTTTTATGCCAAGCGATAAACTCTATAGATTACTCAGGTACAGAACACCTCAAGAAACAAGTGATTATTTAAAAAGGGTTACCGAAAGATCTCATCTCTATAGCAATTTCTTCTAAGGTCTTCCTTCAATAGAAAAAGTATCTATTCCAAAAAGTCAGGCATGAAATAATAACCACTTCCTAAAAAAATAAAACTATCCTTTACAAATTCGATATTATAGAATATTGTAGACAAAGTTAATATCGACAAAATTACTTGTGATACCCTACTGACAGAGGAGTGTATCTTATCGCCTGCGTGTATTAAAAACTTTAGCACTTAATACATTCTTTAACCATTGCGGTAATCATTTAAAGAAAAAGTGCAGGAACTGGATTCAAATGACTATTCACAAACTATACGGGGGCAAGGTCAATCTATGATGATATCTCCTTCAATTTCCCAAAAACTGGCTCAATTCTTCTGCACTCTTCGATTCGAGGACCTTCCAGACAACTTGGTCTATCAAGTAAAAACCTTTTTCTTGGACTGGCTTGGTTCGGCAGTTGCCGGTGTTTCTCAACCGCCTACTCAAATGATGCTCTCCCTCGCAAATGATATGAAGGGAGCTGAAGAGGCAACCATTATCCCAAATAACAGCAGGCATTTACCACTAGTGGCTGCCTTAGTCAACGGGGCTTCTTCTCACGTAGTAGAGATGGATGATCTGCATCGGGAGTCTATTTTGCACCCAGCAGCATCGATTCTCCCAGCCGTTTTTGCAGCAGGAGAAAAAGAACATGTGTCTGGTTGTGATCTCATCTTGGGAATTCTCACAGGATATGAAATAGGGATAAGGACTGCCTTGGCAGCTGGAAAAAGTCATTATAAGTACTGGCATACTACAGCAACCTGCGGCACCTTTGGTGCAGCGGCTGGGGCTGCAAAGATCTTGGGATTAGATATGGAGCCTTTTGTGTGGGCCCTCGGTTCTGCTGGCACGCAGAGTTCAGGACTGTGGGAATTTTTAACAGAAGGTGCTATGAGTAAACAGCTTCACCCGGGAAAGTCATCTATGAATGGCCTTATGGCTGCCATGCTGGCAAAAAAGGGTTTTACCGGCGCCAGTTATATCTTTGAGGGAAAAAAGGGGTTTTT
>DATKWM010000122.1:0-20453 GCA_035529575.1 Desulfatiglandales bacterium | reverse complement strand
GTAATCGACATAAAATAAAATGTTGTGACACCACTTACAAAAGCCCCCAGGGGAATCAAAGCATTCCCCTGGGGGCTTCACGTGGGTAATTTTAAAACAACCTCTTCAATCATAAAATTAATTTGAACAGGAGGTTAATGTGAAAAAGAGTATAATTTGAAAAAGTATAAGATCAATATATATTGTATGTCAAGAAAAAAATGACACAATATGTGGATTTAATGCCATGTAACTTTTAAAAGTAGTATACAGAGGTTCTGCGGGCAGATGTGGGATTCGAAAATCAACAGGAAAAATGTAGGATTATTTCTGTGAATTTTTATAGGTACTTCTTTAATCACTTGACCGGTAACATATGCTCATCTATATTTCTTTTTTTTATGAAAGATAATTACAATTAAACAGAGGAGTAAAAAATGGCCATAAAAACAGTAGATGAATATCGAGATAGGATTTCCAAACTGAAACCAAGGCTTTTTATAGGCGGGATTGCAGTGACTATGCCGTCTGAATTGGAGTTGGAAAGTCCAGAGATAGGGGAATATGTGTCTAAATATCTTAAATCAGCAGCCTCTGCAAAAAAGAGGATGCGGATGGCAAAGTTTCTTCAGAACTGGGTTGCAGGATTGCATGGTGTGGGTACATATCAGGGAGCCGGTCCAAGTCAAAACCAAATACTGACCCTTTACCGGATAACAGATTTAGAAGAAAAAAAGAAAATGGCCGAGGAATTGGCTTACATGTATAATTAATGGTTGGTGTCCGCTGGTTGTTGTCTGTTGCAATTGACTACGGGCCGCTGAAAATTGACTTTCCACTTTTCGGTGTGAAAGCAACAAACTCAAAGAACCCAACAAACACAAATAATGTCAGATAAAAGAGATAATCTGAGTATATTGAAGAAGGGAATAAAGGATGAGATAAGTCCTATAGAGGTGACTGGCATCACTGACTCCGCATTGGCCTACCTATTATCTCAGCTCTTTATCGAAGTAGACCATCCTTTCTTAATAGTTCTCCCTAACTCTGAGGAGTCCGAAAAATTTTACAAAGATCTGGATTTTTTTCTTTCCAACCAGAATAATGGGCTTTCCCCAGACCTTAGGAGAATATTCCTTTTTCCTTCCTATGATATCTCACCTCTCACAGGATTAAGTCCACCAAAAGAATTGGTAAGGCAAAGGATAGAGGCACTTTATGCTCTTTCAACCTTGCGAGATGCGGTTGTTGTTACATCATTAGAGGCCATTATGAGTCGTCTTTTGCCAAAAAAGATCCTCCTTAACTCTGTTGACTATATCGCTATTAATGAGGAGATCGACAGGGATGACTTGATAAAAAAATTACTGGCTTTTGGTTATCTTCGGACTTCGTTAGTGGAGGAGAGAGGTGATTTTTCTGTAAGGGGCGGCGTTATTGATCTATACCCACCGTTATATGATTCAGCAGTGAGGATAGAATTCTGGGGAAACAGCGTGGAATCCATACGACTCTTTAATCCAGTCAATCAAAGATCAAAATTTGATTTAAAAGAGTTAATTATTCTCCCTGCAAATGAGATCATTCTAGGACCTTCAAACATTAAACAGGCACGATCAATGGGTAGACTTCCATCGCCTTTAGAATCAGGAGGGAATTTTCCAGGTATTGAGGCATGGCTGCAACATTTTTACTCCTCTCTTGATACCATCTTTAGCTATCTTCCCAAAGAAGGTCATATTTGCATTACTCAATCAGATAGTTTTATAGAAAGAGCCATGTCTATTGTGGAGAAGCTTAATAAAGAAACGGGAAAGTTTAAGGATGAGTGTTTAGAGAAAGGAAAACCCTTTCCCCAAACTGATAATAACCTTCTCGAGATAAAAGAACTGAAAGATACCATTGCTGAATATCACAAAATTTCTTTTTTTGATTTTACTGTCAACACCAGTTTTAAAAAAGAAGGACTGGCAATCGATTTCAAGGAATCACTTGTGGCAGGCATGGAATATGACTCTCAGGATATCACTCGCCCAAAGGTCTCACTTGCCCCTGTTGCAGCTAGAATTAAGACATTTATTGATGAGGGAAATCAGATTGTACTCGTATGTAGGACACAACAGCAGGCAGAAAGGCTAAAAGAAATCTTGTTCAATTATCAAATCATGGTCAAAGAAATTCTCCCTGATTGGTCACGGATTAAAAGGAAAAGAGGACTATACATCTGTTTGGGGTACCTTTCTCAAGGATTTAGATTTTCGGCCTCAAACCTGATTATAATTACAGAAGATGAGATCTTCGGAGAAAAAAGGGGAGGAGAAAGTAGAAAAAAAGAAGACAAGGTTCAGGCCATCCCATGGACAGAATTCAGTCAATTACAAGTAGGTGATTTAGTTGTTCACCAGGATCACGGAATTGGGCGTTATGGCGGACTTTTAAAGATGGAGATCAGCAACAGGATCAGAGATTTTGTAATTATTGAATATGCGGGAAATGACAGACTTTATATCCCGGCAGATAGGATAAACATTATCCAGAAATATATTGGTTTAGATGAAGAGAATCCTCAATTAGACAGACTTGGTGGAAGATCATGGGTGTTAGCAAAAAAGAAGGCCAAAAGGTCAATAGAAAAGATAGCCAAGGGTCTTGTTAAAATCTATGCTATGAGAAAGTTTCTTAAGGGTTTTTCCTTTTCAAAAGATGATAATTACTATAGGGAATTTGAGGCAAACTTTGAGTATGAGGAAACTCCAGATCAAATCAAGGTTATTGACGATGTACTCTCTGATATGGAATCAGACAGACCAATGGATCGGCTTATTTGTGGTGATGTAGGTTTTGGTAAAACAGAAGTAGCTATGAGAGCTGCTTTTAAGGCTGTTATGGATGGAAAACAGGTAGCTATCCTTTCTCCAACCACTGTTTTAGTTGAGCAGCATTACCAGACTTTCTCAAAACGCTTTGATTTTTATCCTATCAGGATTGCTGCCCTGAGTCGCTTTATTTCAAGGCCAGAGCAAAAAAGAGTAATAGGTGATGTATCTTTGGGGAAGATTGATATTATTATCGGAACCCATAGAATTCTCTCTGATGATGTTATATTTAAAGATCTGGGCTTATTTATAATTGATGAGGAACAGCGCTTTGGTGTTAAAGACAAGGAAAAATTAAAAAAATATCGGAATTCCGTTGATATTATTGCAATGACAGCTACACCTATTCCAAGGACCCTCCATATGTCATTGATGGGGGTAAGGGATCTGAGCATAATTAAGACCCCACCTGCTGACAGGCTCTCTATTCAGACATATGTGTCCCGATTTGATGAAGATATTATATCTCATGCAATAGAAAAGGAATTAGAGAGAGGGGGGCAGGTCTTTTTTGTCCATAATCGGGTTCAAACCATTGAGATAATGGCAGATACATTGAGCAGGCTTGTTCCCAAAGCCAGGATTGGCATTGCCCATGGTCAGATGAGGGAGAGGGATTTAGAGAAGGCAATGATTAAATTTTTGGCCAAGGAGACAGATGTCCTTGTGTGCACTACCATAATAGATTCAGGTCTGGATATACCTTCAGCCAATACTATAATAATTAATAAGGTAGATCGCTTTGGCCTGGCTGAGATCTATCAGCTCAGGGGGAGAGTTGGTAGGTCTAATGTGAAGGCTTATGCATATCTCCTGATTTCAGACGGCTCTCATTTGACACGAGATGCCCAAAAAAGACTAAAGGTTTTGATGGATTTTTCGTGCTTAGGCTCGGGGGTCAACATCGCCTTAAATGATTTAAGGATACGAGGGGGTGGAAACATACTTGGTTTCTCTCAATCAGGTCATATAAAGGCTATTGGCTATGAAATGTATCTAAAACTGATAGAACAGGCAATTGCGGAGCTAAAGGGAGAGGTATGGCAAGAGGAAATATTTCCTGAGATACATACTGATTTACCAGTGTTTATCCCTCACAGCTATATTGAGGAGAGTGATGTCAGGCTGGATATATACAGACGCTTATCTTCCATTAAAGGGAAACATGAATTAAAGGAGATGGTACGGGAAATTGAAGATAGGTGTGGGCCTTTGCCAAAAGAGGTTGTAAACCTTATCTCTGTTATTAAGATAAAGATAGGACTGAAGAAAATTGGCTCAACAGTGTTAGACATTAAAAATGATTATATGATCTTTTCCTTCTCTAAGGATACCCATTTATCACCATCTGGCTTGATTGACTTAGTTTCCAGTCATCCGGATAATTTCTCATTTTTATCCGATCAGAAACTCAAGGTTGTGAGAGAGAAAAAGAGATCCTTTTCTACCCTTGGAGAGGCAGAGGAGATAATACATCAATTTGATCGCTATATCGTAAAAAATTGATCCAAATTCTTCTTGCATTGCCCGTAATGATAGTATAATTTAAATAAATTATGTCATTTTTTATAAATTTATCTATGATTAATATCAATATTTTAAGATATTTTATTTCTCTATTTTTTTGTCTCTTTCTTCTTTTTACCTTATCAGCCTGCTCTCCCACGGCAGAATCAAATAAAGCTGTAGTTATAAGAGTAGGAGATCGAGTAGTTACTGCGGGTGATATAAAGAGAGAAGTACACATTGCCTCAGTTGAAAATAAAGTTCCTCAGAAGGCAGTATGGTCATCTATCAATGAGCTTGTAAATAGAATTGTGGATGAGGCTCTTGTGCTTGAATATGGAGAAAAAAATGGTATTTTCTTAAATGAGATTGAATTGGAAAAGGCTATACAAAATATTGTCAAAGATTATCCAGAAAATAGCTTTAATGAAATGCTTTTATCCAGGTGCATAGATTATAATGAATGGAAAGAGAGATTCAGCGAACATCTTTTAATTAAAGAGATTGTAAAGAAGCAAACTGCGTCTCTGCCTCCTATTTCTTACCATGCGATAAAATCATACTATCAGGAGAGGAAGGAGGATTTTTTGCATCCTTCAAGGTCCAAATTTGTGCATGTCGTTACTAAAACGAGAAAAGAGGCCGAGGCTGTTCTCGCCCGCCTTAAAGGGGGAGAAGACATAAAAGAATTAGTTAAGGAACAATCTCTGCGATCTGGAATTCGTGGAGATTATGGTATACACTGGAAAGCCAAGTATATACTTCCTTCTCCCTTATCTGATATCATATTTACAATACCTGTTGGTGAAGTGAGCAACATCATTAAAACCCCCTATGCCTTCCACATTATAAAAGTCCTCAAAAGGGAGCCACCAGGAGTAAAAGATCTTTTGGAGGTAGAGGGTGAAATAGAAAATATGCTTCTTAATAAAGCAGTGGAAAGACGATATACAGCATGGCTTAAAGAATTGAGGAATAATTATCCTGTTAAAGTCAACTACACCTTGTTAGATAAACTGAGGGGTGTTAATGAAAACGACTAAATTAATTATCCTTTTTACGCTATTGCTTATTGTATTCACGTTAGCTCCTGGGTATCTCTTGGCCGAGATAACGAACAGAATTGTAGCGAGAGTTAATAGCGATATAATTACCCTCCATGATCTCAATACCTCAATCAAAAAGTTAACCGGATCGAGTGCAAAGGATCTGCAACTAGGAAATGAGAAAAAATTCTATGAGATGCGCAGGGCTATTTTGGATAATCTGATCAATGAAAAGATAACAGAACAACAAATAATTAAATTGGGAATAAAAGTAACAGCAAAAGATGTAGAGGAAGCAATTGAAAAGGTGAAAAAGGAAAATAATTTTACACAGGAGGAGTTAATTAATAGTCTAAAGCAGAAAGGGGTAAGCCTCAAGGAATATAAAGATGAGGTAGAAAAGGAGATTGAACGTTTTCGGTTTGTAAATTATGAGGTGAAATCAAAGATAGTTATAACCGAAGAGGAGATAAAAAAATATTACCAAACACATTCAAAAGAATATACTGAGGTCTCTAAAGTGAGGCTGGAGAGGATTTTCTTAAAGGTTAGAAGTCCAAATGATAAGGAAGAGATTGCTCGCGTAAAGTCCTTAGGAGTAGAGATATTGCAGAGGCTTAAACAAGGCCACGATTTTTCCGAGATGGCAAAGATATATTCTCAGGGGCCAGCGGGTACAGAGGGAGGTAATCTGGGTTGGATAAAAGCGAGCCAGCTTGAACTCACATTAAGAAAAAAAATAGATGAACTTTTAGTTGGAGAACACACTGATTTAGATTTTGCTCCATCTGGATTTCAGATAATTAAGTTAGCAGAAGAGAAAAAAGGAGGGCTAAAACCTTTTGAAGAGATCCGGGATGCAATCTATTCCAAATTATTTAAGGAAAAAGTAGAAAAAAGATATGCTACATGGTTAAATAAGCTTAGAAAGGAGTCTTTTATAAAGGTCACATTTTAATATGGAAAAACCTTCTCTTAAAAAAAAGGAAAAGGAAATACCAGAAGATATTAGCCTTGGTATTTTTTTAAAAAAATCCAGAGAAGAGCGCCATATTGAATTAGATGAAGTAGTTGAGGCTACAAGGATACGAAGGCATAATCTTGAAGCAATAGAAAATGATGAATGGAGTAAACTGCCTTCACAGGTTTTCATTAAAGGCTTTCTAAAATCCTATGCTGAATTTTTGGGACTGGACAAAGAAACAGTCATACATCATTACCTGAGGACCTCATCTTTTGAAAAAACTACACCAGAAGCGCTAAAGAAAATAAGACTACAATCAGGCAGGCCATATCTTATCATCATTATTCCTGTTTTGGTTCTTGTCCTTATTGTTGCTCTTATTTATCTAAATAAACGCAATATTTCAATTACTGACAAAGTATTTCAGTATCTTGGGACACAGAGCCCTGGAGAAAAAATGGAGGGTATAGCAGAAAAAGAGGATAATAAAGAACAAGACGAGAGAGAAAAGGAAATACTTCTATTAGAAGATGAAGTAGTGGTAGAGGCGGTGAATAAAACCACTTTAAAATCTAAGCCTATTGATGATACCATAGTTCTTGAGGATTCGACTATTCCAATGAAGAGAGAAGAAGAAAAAAAACCTCTACTGCCACGGTTAATTCTTACTGCCAATGTTAAAAGCCGGACGTGGATTGCTATCAGCATCGATGATACGTCAGTTAAGGAGTACCTTTTTCAGCCAGGGCAAACTCCTCGATGGACGGCAGAGAAGGGATTTAACATTTTGGTAGGTAATGCTGCTGGAATTGAGTTTTCCCTCAATGGAAAGGAGGTTGGCAATCTCGGTGATCAAGGACAGGTAGTAAGGATAAAGCTTCCAGAAGGATAGAAGAGGTGTATGATAACCTTAAGCTAGAACATGGGGGCTTTGCCCCAATTGGAGTATCTGCCAGCCGTCGCTCTCGCTCAAGACCTGTCCGACGTACGGCAGGCGGGTTGGAACAATGGAATATTGGAGTGATGGGTGAATTTTTGCTGTACTAAGTGAAGGAGATGAAAAAAACAATTAATATGATTTTTTACGTTTTTTCTACCCACTACTCCAACACTCCATGTAGATGGCCCGCCCGCCTCGCCTGAGCGAGAGCAATGGCGGGCAGGCATAAATTGGTTGCCAATAAAAGGTAACTGATTTCAATAGGTTGGAGAAATTTCTATATTTACTTACTACTGGGGGATTAATTGAGAAATATATATGATCTCTTTAAGGAAAGAGGATTTATTGAACAGGTAACCGACGAAAATATGCTTAAGGAGCTTTTTGAAAAACCAATTACCTGTTATATCGGTTTTGACCCAACTGCAAAAAGCCTCCATGTTGGTAGCTTGCTTCCTATTATGTCCCTTGCCCACATGCAGAGAGAAGGCCATAGACCCATAGCTTTGGTTGGAGGTGGAACATCACTTGTGGGCGATCCCAGTGGAAAGGATGAAATTAGAACTGTTATGACAAGGGAGGAGATTGATATCAATGCTGAGGGCATTAAGAGACAACTGTCCCACTTTATTGATTTTAATAATAGTAAAGCCCTTATGCTCAACAATGCTGACTGGCTAGCCCCTTTAAATTACATAGATTTTTTAAGAGACATAGGTAGACATTTCAGTGTAAACAGGATGCTGGCAGCCGAAAGCTACCGCCAGAGGATGGAAACTGGCCTCAGCTTTTTAGAATTTAACTACATGCTCCTTCAGGCTTATGATTTCTGGTATCTTTTTAAAAACCATAACTGTCTCCTGCAGATGGGGGGGAACGATCAATGGGGGAATATTTTAGCTGGCGCTGACTTGACGAGAAGAATTGAAGGAAAAATTATCCATGGGATTACCTTTCCCTTGATAACTACTGCTGATGGTTATAAAATGGGGAAAACCCAGAAAGGTGCTGTATGGCTTGATCCTGAATTGACATCCCCTTATGAATATTACCAATACTGGGTAAATATAGATGACAGGGACGTAAAAAGGTTTCTTTCTTATTTTACGTTTCTTCCTATGGATGAGATTGAAAATCTGTCCCGTCTAAAAGATGAGAAATTACGAGAGGCAAAGGATGTTTTAGCATATGAGGCCACAAAAATATGTCACGGTCAAGAGGCAGCGGACAATGCTCGAAGCTCTGCCAGACAGCTATTCAGTCGAGGCGTTATTAAGGATATTGGGGAAATTCCCACATACTCTTTGACAAGAAAGGATTTAGGTGAAGGAATTGAGGCCTATATTCTTTTTCAAAAAACTGGTCTATGTAAAACGAGAGGTGAGGCAAGGAGGTTAATATCCCAGAAGGGTGCGTATATAAATGGGCAAACGGTCCCATCCTTTGAAACAATAGTTGGGCCAGATGATATCCGGAGTAATATTATTTTGTTAAGAGCAGGGAAAAAGAAATACCTCAGAGTTCAAATTCAAGACTCATAATTTGATTAATTCATCTCCAACCGCTATAGCTCACGTTCGTCCTCAGCATTTCCATCAAGGAATGTGCCTAATAAATTAAAGATGAAAAAGAAAAAAAATAAAAATGCTCAAAAAGAAATAGATGATCTATCTATTGATTTCCAGCATGATCTCACGCCTGTTCCGAAAGAGCAGGAAGGCTCCTTAGTCGCCTATGATCCTTTGCAAATGTATTTATGGGAAATGCGGAGGTATACGCTTCTTACCAAAGCTGAAGAGATAGAGCTTGCTATTAGATATAGGCAAAAAAATGATCCGGAGGCGGCCCATAAGCTTATTCTATCCAATCTAAGATTAGTGGTAAAAATCGCAATGGACTTTCATAGATATTGGATGAAAAACCTTATGGATTTAATCCAGGAAGGAAATGTTGGGTTAATGCAGGCAGTAAAGAAATTTGATCCATACAAAGGCATTAAATTTTCCTATTATGCCTCATTTTGGATAAAGGCCTACATCCTTAAGTTTATCATGGAGAATTGGAAGTTAGTCAAGATCGGAACCACTCAGTCTCAAAGAAAACTTTTCTTCAATCTTGCAAAGGAAAAAGAGAGGTTGCTATCTTTAGGGTATGACCCTGAACCCAAACTCCTTGCAGAGCGATTAGATGTAAAAAAAGATGAAATAGTAGAAATGGCGCAGCGATTAGGCGGCTGGGAGGTTTCTCTTGATGCACCGGTTAAAGAAGATGCTAAGCAAGATTATGGATCTTTCCTGCCCTCTCCGGAAATGGATATAGATCAACAGATATCTGTAAAGGAGAGAAGAGATTTGCTCCGAGAAAAATTAGAGGAATATAGGAAAACTCTTTTAGGGAAACACAGGGATATATTTGATAACAGAATGTTGGCCGAAGAGCCCTTGACCCTCCAGGAGCTTGGAGATAAACATAACATTTCCAGGGAAAGAGTTCGACAGATTCAGGACAAGATCCTTAAAAATGCCAAGAAATGGTTGGTTGCAAATATCACCGATTTTGAAGAAGATTTCTCTGACCTTTTAAATGAATAAGGCAATTAAAAAAATACCTATCTTATCTCTGTGTGTTTCAATGGCGCTTGCCCTGTCGTGTGTGGGGGTAGAAGAAAAGCTTCCCTCAAAGCAAGACGCTATTCTATCAGGAAAGATTAGCGATAAAAAAGATTTTCCCCACTATGCCTATCAAAATTATGCCCTCGCCTGTATAGCGATAACAAATGGCGATTATAATGATGCGGAAATCTATCTAAAAGAGGCCTTGAAACATGACAAAGACTCCCCCTATTTACTTATGAAATTATCTGAAGTATTGGTTGAAAACGGTAAGACGGAGGATGCATTACATTTTGCCAAAAAGACAGTTGACATAACCCCTGATGATAGTAAGGCACGGGAGTTCCTGGCAGAAATTTACTCTCAGCTAAAGAAATTTGACCTGGCTATATCCCAGTATAGGGAAATCATGAAAAAGGACCCACATAACAGGGAAGCAAGGCTTTATCTATCGACACTCTATATCAGGTTGAAAAATTATGATCATGCACTGAATGAGCTATCCATTCTCATAAAGAATGAACCTGAGCTGACAATAGCTCATTATTACAAAGGGAGAATAAATCTAGAACTCAAAGCATATAACAAAGCACAGGAGGCATTTGATAAGGTACTTGAAATAAATCCCAGATTCCTTCCAGCCCTTTTCGATTTGGCAACTCTATTCAATAAAACAGAAATGGTTGATATGGAAATAGAAACCTATAACAAAATAGTGCTCTTATATCCTCACAATACAATAGCCAGGGAAAGACTTATTGCCCTTTATTACAAGATCGGTCAAGAGAAATATGCTGAAGAGCATATGGAAGAGATGAAAAAGATATTAGACCCTGGAGATCTAAAAAGAAAAAGACTTGGTCTAATATACCTCAAATATGGAAAATTGAGTGAGTCTATTGCGGAACTTACATCAATAGTGTCTGCATGGCCGAATGATCAGGAGGCGAGATATTATCTAGGAGCGGCTCAGGAAGAGAATGAAGATTTTGATAAGGCCTATCAAAACCTTAATCTTATTAATCCTGATAGTAGTTATTTTATAGATGCCAGGATGCGCATGGCCTATATTTTGGAAAGGCAAAAAAAACCTGATAAGGCAATCAATCTCCTTAAAGAAACCATTAATCACGGGAAGGAAAACCCTCAACTATATTTGATGTTGGCCTCACTTTACGAAATAAAAGATGAATTCCCAAATGCGATGGATATTTTGAAGGAAGGGCTAAAATCCAACGAAAAAAATACTGGTCTCCTATACAGGCTTGGCATTGTATTGGATAAGTTAAAAAGAAGTGAAGAGTGCATCCAACAAATGGAAATGGTAATAAAGATAGACCCTAAGCATGCTGACGCCCTTAACTACATTGGCTATACCTATGCTGACAAGGGCATTTATCTTGATAAGGCTGAGGAGTTAATTAAAAAGGCTCTGCAATTTAAACCCAAGAGCGGTTATATAATTGATAGCCTGGGATGGGTTTATTTTCGGAAAGGGCTTTACGATGAGGCCCTTATTGAGCTTAAAAGGGCTATCGAATTGGCCCCTGAAGATCCTGCCATTAATGAACATCTCGGTGATGTGTATTTCAATAAAAAGGAGTATGAAGAGGCCTTGAAAATTTACAAAAAGGCACTTTCTTTAAAGAATGCGAATCAGGAGACTCTTAATAGGAAGATAAAAGATGTTATGGAGCATCTGAAAGGTAATGTGCCTTGATATATATGCTCAAAAGTTTAAGAGAGGGCATGGGTGTCTTTTTTTGTTATGCCCTTCCAACATGGCGCTTTGCAATGTCATTTCAAAATGGTTTATAGCTTCTCGGCCCTGAGCTCGAGGCCGAAGGGCAACTTGACCTTAGAGTCATATGATCCGTCTATATAAACCATTTTGAAATGACAACTAAGCTTAAACTATATTTAAGGGCATAAGCAAAAAAAGATACCCATGCCCTAAAAAACCATCAATTATAAATCCAAAAAGTGTTGAGCAATTACCTTGATACCTTATAAAATATGGAAAAATTTTTTATCATCTCTATCTATTTTTCTTTTAACTCTGGTTTTAGGATGTGCGTCTCTTGCACCTTTTCCGCCTGCTAAACCTTTCTCTCAACAAGAGTCTGACCGACTTATTTCCAACCTACAAGACCAAGAGGAAAAAGTATCGAGCTTTCAAGGGATTGGAACGTTAATGTTAAAAAAAGGGGAAGAAGAAATAGAGTCAAATCTTTTTGCTATTGGAAGTAATCCTTATAAAATCAGGCTCGAAATTACTCATCCCTGGGGAAGACCGCTCCTTTACATCGTAGCTGATGAAAAAAGTATTTCAGTATTATCTCTGGCTGATAAGAAATTTTTCAGGGGCCCACCACATTCTTTAGACATGAAAAAGTTTTTCCTATATGGTCTTGATCTGGATTTAGCATGGAAGATATTTTCTGGTAGTGTGCCAATACTATCCGCATCAGGCGGAACAGTGAGCTTGAAGCCACATGAAATATCTCTTTATAATAAGCAGGGTGAGATTATAGAAACGATTTCTTTTTCTTCAAAAACCCTTCTGCCTCGATCCATCTATTTTCCAAAGAAAGGATTTAGTATACTTTTTTCGGAATTTGAGGAAGGAGATTTGGGGCCTCACCCCTTAAAAATAAAGGTGTTAAAGGAAAGCGAAGAGCAATTAGTAGTGATACGATACAAGAGTTTTACGCTGAATAAACCAGTCCCTGAAGAGATTTTCAAATTAAACCCACCACCAAGCTTTGAGATTGTTAATCTGAACAATAGTTGATTGAGTAGTCAAAAGGTTGAGTGGTTGAATAGTTATTAACTTAGTCCTTCGATTCATAAGTTCGATGACGAACTTATTTAGACTTCGGCTGAGCGACTCGACGTGAGCTCGTCGACACGTCTCAGTCGTAGCCCACAGGACTTAGTTCTGAGTGAGCAACATTTCTGAAACAAGTCGTCAAAATACGTCACCGTATTTGCGAATCGAAGCACTTAGCGACTCAATGAAAGATAATCGTAACCGTTCACGGTTGAAAAAGGTTCAGCGTTCAGGGTTACCTTTCCTTCTTTGGTCTTGCTCATAGGCTGGGAAGTGCTTAATGAAACCATAACTGCCAGCGTTGGTGAGTCAGGCATGATCATTCAGATCAGAAAAGGCTATGGTAGTTATGCACGGTTTAAATTTTTGGTCAACCTTGAACCTCTGAACAGTGAACCCATGAACAGATACAAAAAATCTAAGTTACTTAAAGTTAACACAACAGACACGATAAACCCAATGAACACAACAAACCCAATACTGTTTGTGGCTGATACAATGCTTGGCAAATTAGCCAAATACTTAAGGGTTATGGGATATGATACCTTTTACCAGACGAGCTATCCAAATCAGAGACTATCCGAGTTGGTTAAGGAGGGAAGAATTCTCCTGACAAGAAATCATACAGCTGCTACACAATATTCAAATTCTATCTTTATAGATCATGACTTGGTGAAAGATCAATTAAAGACAGTTGACAACTCAATAAAGCTTACACTGGATAGGAAAGAATGGTTCAGCAGGTGTATTGTCTGTAATTCACCGCTATCCAAGACTGAATTGGAAGTAGCACGGCAAAATGTCCCTGAATTTGTTTTCTTTACGTACCATGAAAGGATTGTTTTTTGCTCCACGTGCAAACGATTTTACTGGCCAGGTACTCATAGAGAACGGATGTTAGAAAGATTGAAAGATTGGGGATATTGAATCAATGTTCAGTAACATCATTTATATTATTATTGTATTGGTACTATTTCAGTTCAATTATCCTGTTGAAGGTCTATTCAGATCACCTATAATTTCCATTTTTATTATCTTTTTACTCTGGCTCAATTTTGCAATCTACTGCAGATATCACTTCTCCAGACTTTTAATTTTTTATAGAGGTAATTCCACCAGTTTTGCTCAGAGCAAGGTAAGTTCTACCTATCACTCTGTTATCACGAAACTCTCCATTTTATCCATAATGATATTCGCCTTATGTGTTTACCTTCTCAATCTAAAATATTGGCTTCTTAAAATCCCTGGCTTCACCACTTTTTCAATTCTGCCGAGCGCTGTGGCCATCCTTATCTTTTTTATCTTTCTTGCCACCATCTGGTATTATGGGTACCCTGCCTATTGTGCCATCTTTCCATGTTCGATAACAAGGTGGGTCTATGTAGTATCAAATATAAGGCTTAATTTTCCTATTATTTTTCCTTGGGCAATCCTTACCGTTTGCTATGATTTAATTGGCTTACTTGCATGGCCATCTTTAAAGAAGATCTTTGAAAATGAGATCGGGCAATTTATATTTTTTACTGTATTTCTGATTCTCCTTGTAATATTTCTCCCTCCCTTTATCAAATATTGGTGGGGCTGTAGCAGCCTTCCCCAGACAGAAAAGAAAGAGAGTATGCTTAATTTTCTGCGTAAGTCTGGCTTTAAATATAAAGACATATTACGGTGGCCGCTATTAGAGGGGCGGATGATGACCGCTGGTGTTATGGGTCTACTGCCAAAGTTTCGGTATATCCTTGTAACGGATTCTTTATTAGATGTCCTTTCAGAGGAAGAACTCAATGCGGTGATGGCCCATGAAATAGGCCATATAAAATATAAACACATTCTTTTCTACATCTTTTTTCTCTTAGGCTATATGGCTCTTTCCATTGGCCTTTTTGATGTCTTCTTCTATGTCATGGCCGCTCATCCTTGGGTATTTGGCCTATTACGTAGCCAAAAGGAGGTCCAGACAGGTATATTTTATTCGCTCTTCTCTGTGCCTGTCATCTTGAGTGTCATCCTTTACTTCCGATATATCATGGGTTTTTTTATGAGGAACTTTGAGCGTCAGGCAGATCTCTATTCAGCTAAACTCATGGGTAAACCTGAACCCACTATCATGTCGCTTGAAAAGATTGCACATGTGAGCGGTCAAAGTCGAAATCATCCATCCTGGCATCATTTTAGCATCGCTGAAAGAGTTGAGTTTTTGTGGAGATCCTTGCAGGATCCTCAATTAATCAAGCGCCATTCCAGACGTTTAGCACTCTTTTTGATTGTCTTTTTCCTCCTTATTGCCTCTCTGGGATACACACTCAACTTCAGTCCCTTAAAGAGAAATATTGAACATATAAGCCTTACACATATCTTGAATCGGCAGCTCATTGACTCCCCAGAAAATATCGAGACCTACAAAGGTCTTGCATATATCTATCAAAGAAGAGAGAACCTTTCCAAGGCTAAGTGGGCATATGAAAATATCCTCAGGCTCAATCCTGACGATGGAATGGCACTTAATAACCTTGCATGGATTTTAGCTACCGCCCAGGATACAACACTTCTTGATTACCCAAAGGCACTTTCATTAGCTAAGCGGGCTGTTGGGATAGAAAGCTCACCAATCTTTTTAGATACCTTAGCTGAGGCTTACTATGTAAATGGATTACAGGATAAGGCAATACAGACTATAAAGGAGGCATTAGAAAAGGCATCTGATAATAGGAAATATCTTGTGAGTCAATTGGAGAAATTTAAGAAAGGGGAAAAAGGGGCTCCTGGAAGTTGACAAAAGAAGGATTCCTGATAGCGACAAGTAATCAGACACTCGCAGAAATGGCGTGGCATGAGACCCCAGAGAGTGCCAAACACCAAAGTGCAGATTCACCCTGTTAAATTTTCGCAGTGGACCCCACTCTGAAGAGCGGGAATTTAATAGGGTAAATTATGCCATAGACTCAACTCTTATTTTCTTGGATTTGTTACTATTTGACCCGATATCATGCCTTTGCCCAAAATCCGAGATTGATTTTTACAAACCCGTGTATTCTGTTATTTCAGCATGAAAAAACAATCTAGAGATCAGAAATTAATGTCACTTTAACCCATTGTTCCTCATCCCTCTATTTTCATGACTATGAGCTACCCTCAGCATGTGCTTTGGGCACACCAGTCCACATGAATCCTTTAAAGAGCCACTTTCCTGTAATGTATTTTACGTAGTGGCAAACTCCCATATCCTGAGGCGAATGTCAGCAAAGAGTTGACGGAAACCTCTTCTAACTTTTAAGAAAACCTGTCCTCCATGAAATACAATCTTTCCGGCTATCTGATATAATCTCCATCGTATGGTCTGAACCTGGTGTCGATGCCATGAGGTAGACAGGATCTTTAAAAGAAATAATCGATATAGATTATAGGCTAAGACACCAATTCTGAAAAAGACAGCATTGGCCTCACATTGCCCACAGGGCATCCTTTCCATACCAAAGCCTATCTTTAACTCCTTTATCCGGTTTTCACTGCGATCTCCTCGCCGATTGTACCATGTTACCACATCCTCTGCTGATTTCATCCTATTGGTGGCTATCACGGTATACTTTACATTCACATCTTCTTTAGCAAAGATAGTGCTTTGATAGAACCTGCGGATCACAATAAGACGGAAGGCTTCTTTTGTCTTGTTCATGGAGTGGATTGTCTCTGCGATATAGCCATTCTTATAGGGTGCCCAATCCTTATCAGGTATCGCCCCTATAGCCTCCAGCACCGCTTCATCACAATCAGCTCCTATGGCAAACTGGATTCTATTTTGCTCACAATAGTTTATGATCTCAGCTTGATATGCGGCACTGTCAGATCTCAGAAAAGCGATCCTCTTTCCTTTGGGCATTTGCCGTGCGCAATATTTTATAAAGTAAAGGTTTCTGGTTGCAGGAGCTACATTACCCTCTCTAAATTCATCTCCCAGAACCAGAGCATTTTCTGCGATATGTCCAACAATTGGCATATAGCCCTTAAATCCCTTATAGGTCATCTTTGCTGACTGCTTCTCAGCGACAATACCTGTGGCATCTATATCAAGAGTGTAGCCCTTTACTCCATCATATCGTTCGACCTGGAGGCTCTCGACAGGTTTCATCCCCCGTTTCAGCAACCTTCGGTTTACTTTTTCAAGGCCATAGAGACCAGCATTGATACCCATGCTCCGAAGCCAATCCCCAAAGGCATCTGAGGAAGGTATTTTCTTTAAAGGCAAGATCTCTTTTAATCCCTCATCTGCCCTTATCTGGCGGGTGTCTTCTAAGCTCCGACCACCGCCATTGAGCATTAAGATGAGTGGAAAAATGTACTCAGATGGGTTATACCCAGCACCACTGCCAGGCTTGGGTAAATATCTGTCTACTGATTGTAAGAATCCTAGCCCTACTGCAAATTCACCCAGTAAGGCTAAACCTGCATAGGGAGTTATCAGGTCTCTGGTCATTTCTACCTTGAAAGGAAGTATTGTTTGTCGTATCATTGTATTCTCACCTCGTTGGTTACGGCTTGATTTGTTTTTGAACACACGTATCTTACCGAATCAACGAGGTTTTTTCAACTTTTATGATATAAAATCAGCATTAATAGCGGGATTGGGGCTTTGATTCTTCATTGACACAAAAGTGGCTTTCGAATATTCTGTTACCCATAAAATACAGCATTTTATGCCCTTCTGGTGACTTGCGTGGTTTTAAATGAATGGAGAAGAGTGAGCCGGCAATGGCGGTACATAAAAAAGAAGAAAGAGCCAACATAATAGTATGAGACCTTTGAAAAACCTGACATTTCCTGCCACCCTGATAAAGAGGGTGGACTTTTATAAAGTGACTGGTGTAAGGGCGCTGTCTTTTCGCAACTTATTAGTGGGGGAAATCCCGCCTGAAGCGGGAAGAAGGCAAAACTCCCCCGCAGATACGTTGCAGAAAAGACCAAGTCCCGATCCTTGGATCGGGAAACTAAATAAAAGCCCATCCTCTTTAAAAAAATGGGTTATGCAAAGGTCTCAGTATGTGGAGGAGCCATGAGAAAGTCGTATATCTTCATAGTGCTTTTTTCATTTTTCATCGTGCCTTTTGCTTTTGCGGAGAAGACAGTTCCATCTCAAATCAAGGAAGTCACACTTTTCTCAGGTCAGGCCATGGTCAAAAGGGAGGCTTTTACAACAGTTCAAAAGGGGCTTAATGAACTTTTCCTTGAGATCGAGGCCTTCTACGTCGATAAGGATTCGATAACAGCAAAGATTTTTGGGGCTGGGGAGATTTTTAGTGTTCAATTCAAGAAAATCCCTATAAAGGAATCACCCCGGGAGAATATAAAGGCCCTGGAGCAAAAGATCAACGAGCTGAAAAAGTCAAAAAGAGTTTTAGCTGATAAAAAGGAGGTTCTCAATAAAGAAGAGTCATTTCTCGTTTCACTCATCGATTTTTCTAAGACCCAAATCCCTCAAGAGATCAAGACCAGTTTCCCGAATATGGAAGATTTAACTAAGACCTTGATATTTTTGAGTTCCAACTTTCAAAAAATTAATGATGAAAAACAATCTCTTGACGCTTCAATTGAAGAGATAGAAAAAGAAATAAAAGTTCTGCAAGAGGAACTGAACGCTCTTGGAAGGCCTGTTAAGAAGGTCAGAAAGGTTATTGAGATCTTATTTAACGCAGAAAAAGAGCAGAAAATACGCATTGTAGCGGACTATCTTACAAAGAACGCCAACTGGGGACCCCTGTACAAGGTTTCCGTTCCTATGGCGCTATCCGAAATCGATTTAACCATGTTTTCAAAGATCCTGCAGAAGACAGGGGAAGACTGGAACCACGTAGCCCTTTCAATCTCAAATGTTATTCCCTTGAGTGGCGTTCGTCTTCCGTACCTTTCAAGCTGGCTACTTGATGTTCCAAGACCGCGCGCAAAGGTGATGGGAAAGACAGGACGTCTTGCGTACGAGGAGGCTGCGCCGGCTATAGATGTGGTGAAGGGAAAAGACTACTCTGAGATACCCACACAAGAAGCAGCATTTACCACAGCCGTAAAGAAAGAGTTACCCCTTTCCTTTGAATACAGAATTCCCCAACCGATAGATATTGAATCGAGGGATAAAGAGACAATTCTGCCTCTTTTCACTAAAAAGATGCAGGGAGATTCTTACTATTATGCTGTTCCAAAGCGTAGTCCTTTGACTTTTCTTGTGTGTAAGACGAAGGCAGATAAAGAGCTGTTAAGTGGGCCGTTGAATGTGTATTTCGGTGGACGGTATATCGGCAAGACCCATCTTAGTGAAAAAAAGGCGGGAGAAGAATTTCATTTGAGCCTTGGTGCAGACAGAGAGGTGATGGTCAAGCGACAAAAGGTTAAGGACAAGGTCAAAGAAACGTATTTTGGAAAGATCCAAAGAGGTACCATCGTACGGGAACTGGCCTATAAGATCATGGTTGAGAATATGAAAGATAGATCTATATTGCTAAAGGTAGTGGACAACATTCCTGTTTCAAGAACGGATAAGATAGAGGTGAAGGAACTTACAATGAATCCTGAACCTGCTCAAAAGAACTATCGTAATAAAGAAGGGGTCATGTTGTGGGAGTATACGCTCGACCCTGAGCAACAACAGGAGATAAATATAGAATTTGTGGTTGCGTATCCCAAAGATTTATTGCCAATGGGCTTATGAGGTTTTTTGTAATGGCTGAGATTTGATCAGAAAAATCTTTTTTTTGGTATGTGGATATCTATAAGCTTCTCTTTTTCCCGGCTTCCTTTTTTTATCAACGCATGTGACTTTTAATTTCGCCTTTTTCCTATTTCCCCAGATAAAAATGTGTAAATTATTAGCACAGAAATGGAATTTTATTTCCTATAAATGAGTGTTTTTTTGCCAGTCTTTGGACATACATTCTATAAGATTAATGTAACTATTTGAAATTTAACGTAATTTTTTAGGTGCGTAACTTTGCATGATTTTTGCAACCATAGATATATGAAACTACGAAGAGGGATCATTATGGCAACAAATTTTCGGATCTCTGTTCACAGAAACAGTGAAAACCTGCACCTGAGATTAATGGGTGATTTCGATGGGATTTCTGCCCACGAACTTCTCGGGAATCTAAAAAGGTATTCACATCGAACTTCAAAAGTCTTCATACATACCAGTTGTCTGGGAGATATACATGCTTTTGGATTGAATGTATTCCATAACCATCTTGACATCCTGAAAGGCAAATCATTAGAACTTGTATTCACAGGAAAGCATGCTTCTCAATTAGCACCAGAAAAACCTGTGCTTTTCGGCCTTATCATCTCTACCATGACGCCGATCGCTATCTCTGAGACAACTATTTCTTCCTTAGCATCCATGAGATCGGAGTAGAAGATGGAAGAGCTTATAATAATTTTAATAAGGCGATTGGAAAAAAGGGGGATAGAGCCAATTATGGTTTATGGCTTTATCAGGGACTTGGCAAATACCATTGTAGCTAACCCCTCTATGAACCTTTTACAGGTAAACAAACAACTGCATTTATTGGGCTGGGATAGTGTTGAATTGGACTATCGCACTCTGGAGTTAGCTACCGCATGTTTTGAAGCCGGGGGCTTAGAACGTTTAGAAAATAAACCAATCTGCTATGAGATCAATTTGAAAACAGTCCTGGTCTAATCAGATTGGTAGGATT
>DATKWM010000121.1:0-5106 GCA_035529575.1 Desulfatiglandales bacterium | reverse complement strand
AAGGAAATAAGAAATGAAAATTATTATCATAGGCGCTGGGGAAGTAGGTTTTCATATTGCCCAGAAACTATCAGAAGAAAATCAAGATGTAGTGTTGATTGAAAAGGATCCTATTAAAATCAGAGAGGTTCAAAATGTTATAGATGTCCAGGCCATTTTAGGCTCAGGCACCAATCCTTCGGTATTAATTGAGGCAGGTATTAAGGAAAGCGATATGCTCGTGGCAGCTACTGATAGTGATGAAGCAAACTTAATTGCCTGCTTTTATGCTCAATATTTAACCGATTATATCACTAAGATAGCCCGGGTAAAAAATTCAGATTATATGAAACATAGGGAGATCTTTAATCAGGATTTTCTGAATATTGACCTGATTATCAATCCCCAGTCTGAGATGGTTTCCTCTATGCTCAGACTCATAGAGGTACCAGAGGCCAGCGAAGTAATAGATTTTGCTGATGGTAGAATTAAGCTTATTGGTATAACCATAAAAAGTACCTCTCCATTAGTCGGACGAAAGCTCTCCTCGTTTACTGATTTTGAGCATGTAATCCTTGTTGGTGTTATTGTAAGGGGAGAGAAGGTTATTATACCAAGTGGACTAGATACAATCCAACCAAATGATTTGATATATTGTGTTATCCAAAAGGAAAACACCGCAAATATCTTCCGTCTAATGAATGTGAGAGAAGAAGGATTGGGGAGGATAATCATTGTTGGTGGCGGTGAAACTGGCCTTGCCTTGGCAACATCACTTGATGCTACGACTATTAATACCAAGATAATCGAGAAAGATGGCCAGAGATGTTTAGAGCTGGCGGAAAAGCTTGAAAAAGTGGTCGTTTTAAATGGCGATGGCACAGACCGGGAGTTTCTTTTGGAGGAGAACATAGCTGATGTGGATATTATGGTTGTAATCACTGGAGATGATGAACATAATGTTCTCATTTCTTTACTGGGTAAGGCTCTCGGTGCAAAAAAGACGGTAACCAGGATAGGAAACCTCGGTTACATTCCTCTTATCTCTGCAATCGGAATTGATACAGTTGTAAGCCCACGACTTTCTGTAATTAGAGCAATCCTTCAGTACATTAGGAAGGGAAAGGTGATATGTGTAGCACCACTCAAAGGAGAAGGTGCGGAAGCCATAGAATTCGAGGCATTAGAGACTTCTGATATTGTCAATATTCCTATATCCAAGATAAAATTTCCCAAGGAGGCCATTATTGGTGCAATTATCAGGGGAGAAGAGATTATTATTCCTCGAGGACACAATATGGTCAAACCCCATGATCATTTAATAATATTCGCCCTTAAAGGGGCTATACCAAAGATTGAAAAATTGTTTACTGTTAAACTGGAATACTTTTAATGCGTTTTCGTCAGATCTTCCGACTGATCGGAATTCTTAATTTTTTCCTCGGTCTTTCCATGCTTGTGCCTCTCAGCATCTCCCTCATTTATTCCGATGGAGGCTTTGTTTCTCTGCTCTTCTCCTTCATTATCACATCAGGCACTGGCATTGCCCTTTTTTTCCTTATCGGGAAAATTAATTATCTCTCTCTCAGTCAACGAGAGGGTATGGCAATTGTTACCTTTGGTTGGTTAACTGCCGGATTTTTTGGCTCTTTGCCTTTTTTATTTTCCGGCTCAATTGGCACTCTCACAAATGCTTATTTTGAATCCATATCCGGTTTTACTACTACTGGAGCCTCTATTCTTGCCAACATCGAATCTCTCCCCAAGGGGATATTATTCTGGAGGAGCCAAACCCAATGGATGGGAGGGATGGGAATTATTGTGCTCTCTATTGCCATTCTCCCTTTTTTGGGAGTGGGAGGAATGCAACTTTATAAAGCTGAGGTCCCAAGCCCGGTAGTGGATAAATTACAACCTCGCATCTCAGAGACGGCTAAAATCCTGTGGAAGGTGTATCTATTTATCACCCTACTTGAGATAGGCCTTTTATTTATAGGCGGGATGCCTCTTTTTGATTCTATCTGTCACGCCTTTTGTACCATGCCAACCGGAGGATTTAGCACCCAGAATGGGAGTATTGCTCAGTATAACAATGCCTATTTTGATGGTGTTATTACCTTTTTTATGATCCTGGCTGGAATAAATTTTTCCCTCCACTTTAAATTTTTAAAGGGAGATTTTAAGGTGTTTGGCAGGGATCCAGAGTGTCGTGTTTATCTTTTTATCTTAGCTATTCTGATATGTTTGGTAACCTTTAATATCTATGGGACTATCTATAATTCCCTCAGCGATGCATTAAGGCGCGCTGCCTTTCAGGTTACATCCATAATCACAACAACTGGTTTTGTAACAGCCAATTACGCAACATGGCCAGCTCCATCGCAGATTATTATTCTATTATGCATGTTTATTGGGGCAATGGCAGGATCTACTGGTGGAGCAATAAAAATTATGAGGATTATATTGTTTGCTAAACATGGCTACCAAGAAATTTTTAGACTTATTCATCCCCATGCGGTAAGATCCATAAAGCTCGGTGGCAAGCCGGTTCCAGCAGAGGTGTTGAACAGTATTTGGGGATTTTTTATTCTTTATCTTGGTCTTTATATTGTAGCTGTAATAATTATGTCCTTAATTGGGCTGGATATTCCGACATCATTCGCCTCAGTAGCTGCTACGATAGGCAATGTCGGACCAGGATTTGGTCTGGTTGGACCAGTAAACAATTATCTGCCTATTCCTGATCTGGGAAAATGGGTTCTGATCTTCTGCATGATTCTCGGACGTCTTGAGATATACACCGTTATCATTATGCTTGCCCCTGCATACTGGCGGAAGTAGGAATATTGTCATTTGTCAGTCGTCATTTGTTATTAACCCAACAAACACAATAAACTCAACAAACCCAGAAACGGATACCATTCATGAGTCTTGTAATCATCTCTAACCTTTCTATCACCTTTTTAGGAAAAAATCTTTTCCATGAAATAGGACTTCAGGTCGAGCCTGGAGACAGGATTGGCCTTGTAGGCCCAAACGGATCAGGTAAAACAACATTGTTGAGACTGATAGGTGGCGAAATTTCTCCTGACACTGGAGAGATTAAGAAAAGAAAAGGAATACGGATAGGATACCTTCCTCAAGATGTCCATACTACATTATCCGGCAAGGTTCTCCAATCTATTCTGGATTCCATACCAGGAAGAGTGAGGTTTAGAGATGAGATGATGCAGATAGAAGAGTCATTGAAAAATATCCAGAACAAAGACAGCCAACTAAAACTGGCAGGGAAGCTTGCAGAGCTCCACCAGAGGATAAGTTATCTGGATAGGCAATTTCCTTCGCATGAGGCCAAAAAAATCCTTGCAGGTTTAGGTTTTCGATCCGAGGATTTTGTCATTCCCGCTTCCTCCCTGAGCGAAGGATGGAGAATGAGAACAGTACTGGGGAGTCTTCTTTATCAGACGCCTGATCTCCTCTTGCTGGATGAACCGACCAATCATCTTGATATCCCGTCTGTACACTGGTTGGATCAATTCCTTCAAACATATAAAGGCGCTATAATTCTTGTATCCCATGACAAGGATTTTTTAAATAAGCAAATAAATCGCATCATAAGTTTTGAACCAGAGGGTTTGAAAAGTTACAGCGGAAATTATGATTTTTATCTAAAAGCCAGAGAAGAAGAAAAATCAATCCGTCTGCGGCAGGCCAGAAACCAGGAACAAAAAATAAAAGAGGCCGAGAGGTTTATTGAAAGATTTCGGTATAAGGCCTCAAAAGCGAGACAAGCACAAAGTAAAATTAAATTAATAAAAAAAATGGAACTCATTGAATCTTATCGCCCTCAAGAGACCATCCATTTTTCTTTTCCTGCTATTCCCAGGAGCGGGAGAGAGGTAGTAGCAATCAAAGGTATTTCAAAAGGTTTTAATAAAAAAAATGTTTATACTGACCTCAATCTCACTGTATTAAGGGGTGAAAGGATAGCCATTATAGGGCCAAACGGTGCTGGTAAAACAACATTACTCAGGATGATAGCAGGAGAGATTACACCTGATCGTGGTGAGATAACACTGGGCCACAAGGTAACCATGGCTTACTTTGCCCAGCATCACAACGATATGCTTGACCCCAGAAAGACAATAGTTGAGGAAGTGAGCCTGGCTACCCCCAATGAAACAATAGGGTTTGCAAGGACTGTGTGTGGGGCTTTTCTCTTTTCAGGTGATGATGTAGACAAATCTATAGGCATCCTTTCAGGTGGAGAAAAGGCCAGGGTATCGCTTGCGAAATTGCTCGTAAAACCTGGAAACCTTATGTTGATGGATGAACCGACAAATCACCTTGATCTTATATCATCAGAAATTTTAATAGATTCCTTAGCTGACTACAAAGGCACATTAATCTTTGTTTCCCATAACCAGTCATTTGTAAACAGATTAGCAACAAAGATCTGGGATATACAAGGAGAAGAAATTGAAGAATACCCTGGCAATCTCAATGAATATTATGATCATCTGGAAAGAATTGCCAAAACTTCACCTGAAGACTCTGATAAGAAACAAAGTCAAGTAGCACCCAGTAGAGATGAAAAATCTCGAAAGGCACAGAAAAAAGAAGCGGCAGAAAAACGCCTCTTGATTAGGGAAACCCTTAAGCCCATTCAGGAGACACTACTTGTATTAGAAGAGAGGATTTCTGATTTGGAGAAAAGGCAAAAAGAGCTGGAAACAATCCTTTCTGACCCAGCGGTTTTCGCAGATACCAATAAGAGTCCCTCATTTCTAAATGAATATAGTGAAGTAAGGGAAAAGGTAAAAGAATTGATAGCACGATGGGAATTTGCTCAGGAGCAATTGGAATCCGCTAAAAGAGAGTTGGGCATCTAACTATACCGTTAAGGTGTAACAACTGAAATTTAATTGTACCATTTCAGGATAGGAACTTTATGGTTAACTTACAATTTTTTTGGGAATCTTCGACTCACTGCTTTGACTGAATTGCAATTTAAATATGCTATGAATCGGGGCAACCTACACTTATTTACTTCAGTTAGTACTATGCACCCAACCTGTCCATATTACGAGAGCTTTGCATAACTCATATTTCCTTAAAGAGGATGGG